>NZ_JAEMGT010000012.1:0-141172 GCF_017655185.1 Rahnella sp. ChDrAdgB13
CCGAATCACATACTTATGTATGCTCATCGGGATTCACTTTCTTGCCGCCTTCCCACAACACGAACTATTTCGAAAAAAAACACATCTTTTCTCTTTTCCAAATCCTTCTCATGTCTTCCACAAATCCTTTGGATTTAATCATCTGCATTTGTTCATATTTTTTGAACAGAGGGGTGAAGTTTTTACGCTTTCTTATTCTCAGCCGTTGACTAGACTAGAGAAAACATTGAGGAGAGTTGAACATGATCTACTTACGCAAAGCACAAGAACGCGGTCACGCAAGTCACGGCTGGCTGGAAAGCTGGCATACCTTCTCTTTCGCCGATTACTACGATGCGAACTTTATGGGCTTCTCCGCGCTGCGGGTGATCAATGAAGATTTCATCGATGCGGGGCAGGGTTTTGGTAAGCATCCGCACAAAGACATGGAAATTCTGACTTACGTGCTCGAAGGCACTGTGGAACATCAGGACAGCATGGGCAATAAAGAGCAGATTCAGGCCGGTGAATTCCAGATTATGAGCGCCGGGACCGGTGTGACGCATTCCGAGTACAACGGCAACAGTGACCGTAAACTGCACCTGTATCAGATCTGGATTATTCCCAATCAAAAAGGGCTGGAACCGCGTTATGAACAACGCATGTTTGACGCGCCGCAGGGCCGCCAGCTGGTGCTCTCTCCGGACGCCCGTGACGGTTCGCTGAAAGTCTTCCAGGATATGGAATTGTCCCGCTGGGCGCTGAAAAAAGACGAACAGTCTGTTTATCAGATTCAGGCTGAACGCCGCGTGTGGATCCAGGTGGTGAAAGGCACGGTGTCCATCAATGGCCAGAAAGCCGGGCCGAGCGATGCGCTGGCGATCTGGGATGAAACGGCGCTGTCCGTTCACGCCGATGAAGACAGTGAAATTCTGCTTTTCGACCTGCCACCGGTCTGATGATTTCTGGCACTCCGCTAAAGGCGACTCCGGTCGCCTTTTTTGTTTTTGTCCCTTAGTCCTTTTCCCCGCGTTTGCATTGCTGAATCTTTCAGCTTCGTGACGGCATTCACACCCGCAACAAATCGACCGGCAATTTTTTGACCCCCTTCGCACATTGGTTTCTGTTCTATGGAAACCGGTTTCCAAAGTGATTCAAATACCCTCAGCAAGAGAAACGGGCAGAACATAAATCATCTGGGAGTGAAGCAAAAATGAAAAGAATCATGCTTTGTTGTTCGGCGGGAATGTCGACCAGTTTATTAGTTCGCAAAATGAAAGAGGTTGCTGCGCAGCGCGGCGAAGACGTGCAGATTGATGCGTTCGGGGCCAGCGAGTTTGACGAGAAATTCCGTGATTATCAGGTGGTGCTGCTCGGGCCGCAGGTGCGTTATATGCAGGCTGATTTATCCAAAAGGGCCGCAGAATTCAATATTCCGGTCGAAGTCATCAACATGATGGATTACGGCATGCAGCGCGGCGACAACGTACTCGACTTCGCCTTCGGCCTGATCGCACAGGAAGGAAGCCGCGTATGAGTGGCCTTTATCAGGCGATGGTTAACGTCATCGAAAAGCACATCACGCCACTGGCCGGCAGCGTCGGTCAGCAGCGGCATGTGATCGCCATTCGTGACGGATTTATCGCGGCGTTGCCTTTTATGATTATCGGCTCGTTTATGCTGGTCTTCATTTTTCCGCCATTTTCACCGGACACCACCTGGGGTTTCGCGCGTGGCTGGCTGGATTTGTCGCTGAAATACCGCGAACAGCTGATGCTGCCGTGGTATCTGAGCATGGGGGTGATGACTTTTTTCATCTCTGTCGGTATCGGCGCGAGTCTCGGTAAACACTACAAACTCGACCCGATCATGACCGGACTGCTGGCGTTTATGGCCTTTCTGCTGGTCGCTGCGCCCTACCATGACAAACAAATTTCGACGCAATACTTCTCCGGTGAAGGCATTTTCACTGCGATCCTGACGGCGATTTACGCCGCCGAAGTCTATGCGCTGCTCAAACGTCGCAACATTACGATCCGCCTGCCAAAAGAAGTCCCGACCGGCGTGGCGCGCTCGTTTGAAATCCTGATCCCGGTCGTCGTGATTGTCGCCACGCTGCATCCGCTGAACCTGTTTATTCAGTCCGCCACGGGCATGATTATTCCTGAAGCGATTATGCATCTGCTCGCGCCGCTGGTTTCTGCGTCTGATTCCCTGCCGGCGATTCTGATTTCGGTATTTATCTGTCAGGTGCTGTGGTTCGCCGGTATTCACGGCGCGCTGATTGTCACCGGCATTATGAACCCGTTCTGGATGACCAATCTTGCGCTGAACCAGACCGCGTTACAGGCAGGCGAACCGCTGCCGCACATTTATCTGCAAGGTTTCTGGGATCACTATCTGCTGATTGGCGGCGTCGGCTCGACCCTGCCGCTGGCGATATTACTGTTGTGCAGCAAGGCCGTGCATCTTCGCACCATTGGCAAAATGGGCGTGGTGCCGAGCTTCTTTAACATCAACGAACCGATCCTGTTTGGTACGCCGATTATCATGAATCCGGTGTTTTTCCTGCCGTTCACCTTAGTGCCGATGCTCAACGCCGTTTTCGCGTATACCGCCACCAAACTCGGCTGGGTCGCGCAAGTGGTGTCGCTCACACCCTGGACAACGCCTGCGCCAATTGGTGCGTCATGGGCCGCAAACTGGGCATTCAGTCCGGTAATTATGTGCCTGTTCTGTATGGTGTTATCAGCCATCATGTATTACCCGTTCCTGAAAGCCTATGAACGTACGTTGCTGAAACAGGAAGCGGAAAAAGCCGGTGCCCAAACGGCGGGTAACGCCGTACCGGTCAACAGCTAAAACGCAAAGCAACGGACAGCGAGGATAACGATGAAATACGCATTTCCAAAAGAGTTCTGGTGGGGCAGTGCCAGTTCTGCGCCGCAGACGGAAGGTGAAACCCTGAGCCACGGTAAAAGTGCGACGGTCTGGGATCACTGGTATTCGCAGCAACCGACGCGTTTCCATAACGACGTCGGCCCGCAGGACACATCGACGTTTTATAAAAACTGGCGCGAAGATATCGCGCTGCTGAAACAGCTGAACCACAACACTTTCCGCACATCGATTTCCTGGGCGCGTTTGATCCCCAACGGACGCGGTGAAGTGAATCAGGAAGCGGTCACATTTTATAATCAGGTTATCGACGAAATGCTGGCGCAGGGCGTGCAGCCGTTTATCAATCTGTTCCACTTCGATATGCCGATGGCGATGCAGGAAATCGGCGGCTGGGAAAACCGTGATGTCGTTCAGGCTTACGCCAAATACGCCGATACGTGTTTTGAGCTGTTTGGCGATCGCGTGAAGCACTGGTTCACGTTCAACGAACCGGTCGTGCCGGTGGAAGGCGGGTATCTTTATGACTTCCATTATCCGAATGTGGTGGATTTCAGACGTGCAGCCACTGTGGCTTACCACACCATGCTGGCGCATTCTCTGGCGGTGAAAGCCTATCGCGCCCGCAACCCTGGCGGCGAAATCGGCATCATTCTTAACCTGACGCCATCGTACCCGCGCTCGCAAAACCCGGCAGATCTGAAAGCGGCGAATATTGCGGATCTGATGTTTAACCGCAGTTTCCTTGACCCGGCGCTGCGCGGTGAATATCCGCAGGAACTGGTAGATTTGCTGAAAAAACACGATCAGCTGCCGGCCTGTCAACCGGGTGATAAAGCGCTGCTGCAACAGGGCGTGGTGGATTTGCTCGGCATCAACTATTACCAGCCGCGCCGCATTCAGTGCCGCGACAGCATGGTCAATCCAGAAAGTCCGTTTATGCCGGAATGGTTCTTTGATAACTACGTCATGCCGGGGCGTAAAATGAACCCGCACCGTGGCTGGGAAATCTACGAGCAGGGGATCTACGATATCCTCACTAATTTGCGTGAAAACTACGGCAATCCGCGCTGTTTCATTTCTGAAAATGGCATGGGCGTTGAGCATGAACTGCGCTTCGAAAAAGACGGACGGATTGAGGACGATTACCGCATAGAATTTGTCAGCGGACATCTGAAATGGCTGCACCGGGCATTGCAGGAAGGCAGCGGCTGTCTCGGCTATCATATGTGGACATTTATTGACTGCTGGTCATGGATGAATGCCTATAAAAACCGGTATGGTTTCATTCAGCTGGATCTGGAAACGCAGAAACGGACGGTGAAGAAAAGCGGCGAATGGTTCGCGGCGGTATCTGAAAATAACGGTTTCGATTAACACAAGGAAAGACATGGCAAACATTAACGACGTTTCGCGGCTGGCGAAGGTGTCGAAAGCGACGGTGTCCCGTGTCCTGAGTGGCAGCCGCGGTGTCAAAGAGGAAAGCCGCCTGGCCGTAATGCAGGCGGTGGAAACGCTGCAATACAAACCGAGCGTGATTGCGCAGTCGCTGTCCACGCAGTCCACCGGCTGTATCGGCGTGATTTGCGCGGCAGAAAACATCAACCAGTCCACCGGTTATCTGCACGCGCTGGAAAAAGAGTTACGGCTAAACCAGAAATATTTGCTGCTGAGATTCGCCACGGATGCGGCGGGTCTGGCGCATTCAGTTAACGAAATCGGCAGAGGATTATGCGATGCGATGATCGTTATCGGCGCGCGCTTTGAACTGCCGCCATTGCCGGAAAACGTGATTACTATTGATTGTCTGGATGAAGATTCCGACCGCAGCATTCACTTTGACCGCAGCTTTGCCGCCGAAACAGCCTGCCAGTATGTTTTGCAGCAAGGACGCAGGCAGATTGCGCTGATTAATGCAGAAAACGGCGAAACCGCCGGACAAATCTTGCAGGGTTATCATCAGGCGCTGGAAAAATTCCTGCTGCCGTACGACCGGCGGCTGGTCCACAGTGGCGAACAGGCGCTTACGCAGTTGCTGGCGCAAAACGTTCCGTTCAACGCATTGCTGGTGCCGGACGATGCCAGCGCACAGGACGCCCTGCGCCAGCTCGCGCAACACGGGCGCGCCGTGCCCGCCAGCGTGATGGTTTTCAGCCTCGACAGCACGTTGCCGCCGGGGATTTCCGCCGTTCCGGCCATCACGTATCCGCTGGAAACGCTGGCACAAACCGCCATGGCGTTGCTCGCCGGGCAATTTTCAGCGAACGCGGGCGCACCGGTTCGCGGGCAGCTTTCTATCCCTTTCTGACCCACATCTCATGTCGCGCAGCAACGGATATCCGCCTGCGCGATTGTTTGCTACCATTACGCTCTGATCCCCTTAATCCAGTTCATTGAAAAACGTGAAGAAAAAAAGGCCCGTACTCCAGGATGTTGCCGACAAAGTGGGCATCACCAAAATGACGGTCAGCCGTTATTTGCGCAATCCCGAACAAGTTTCCAGCGCCTTGCAGGAAAAGATTTCGGCTGCGCTCGATGAACTGGGTTACATCCCAAACCGCGCCCCGGATATTCTCTCGAACGCCAAAAGTCGCGCCATTGGCGTGTTATTGCCGTCACTGACCAACCAGGTGTTCGCCGAAGTGCTGCGTGGCATCGAGAGTGTCACGGATATTCACGGCTACCAGACCATGCTGGCGCACTACGGCTACAGCCAGGAGCGCGAAGAACAGCGTCTCACGTCACTGCTTTCTTACAATATTGACGGCCTGATTTTGTCCGAACGCCATCACACCGCGCGTACGCTGAAAATGATCGAAGTGGCCGGTATTCCGGTAGTTGAGATGATGGACTGCGTCTCGCCGTGCGTGGATCTGGCGGTCGGTTTTAACAACTTCGAAGCCGCGCGGCAGATGACGCAGCAGATCATCGCGCACGGGCATCGGCATGTGGTGTATTTCGGCGCGCGTCAGGATGAGCGTACGATCATCAAGCAGCAGGGTTACGAGCAGGCGATGCGTGAATCCGGGCTGGAGCCTTACAGCGTGATGACCAGCCGTTCATCCAGCTACAGCGGCGGTGCGGAATTACTGCGTCAGGCGCAAAAAGACTGGCCGCAAATCGACAGTATTTTCTGCACCAACGATGACCTCGCGGCGGGCGCATTCTTTGAATGTTTACGTCAGGGGCTGAGTATTCCGTCACAAATGGCGATTGCCGGTTTCCATGGTCACAACATGGGGCAGGCGATGGAGCCACCGCTCGCCAGCGTACTCACGCCGCGCGAAAGAATGGGGCAGATTTCAGCCGAACGCCTGCTGGCAAGATTGCGCGGCGAAGAAGTCTTTCCGAGGATGGTGGATGTAGGGTTCACCATCTCGGCAGGCGGAAGTATTTGATTTAAAATTCCTCCCCCTTCGCAGGGGGAGGAGAAAGTCTTACTTCTGTAATGTTTTCAAGGCCGCTACGCAGCGATCGACCACACCTTCAAACTTATGATCGATATTTACGCGCAAGACATCCGGCTCATCTTCGCCCGGTTCTTCGAGCGCATCGAACTGGCTTCTCAGTAAATCGGTCGGCATAAAATGCCCGGCGCGCGCTTTCAGGCGCTCGGCAATCACGTCAAAACTGCCTTTCATGTAGATGAACACCATGCCTTCGTTGTCTTTGCGCAGCGCGTCGCGGTAGCGGCGTTTCAGCGCGGAACAGACAATAATGCCGGTTTCATTTTTATGGCGCAGGCTGTAAGCTGCATCATTCAGACGTAATAACCACGGCGCACGATCGTCGTCATTGAGCGGCGTACCGCTGGCCATCTTTTGAATATTTGCGCGGGGATGAAGATCATCACCGTCGATGAATTTTGCGTTAATTTCACGGGCCAGTGCCGCGCCGACGGTGGATTTACCGCTGCCTGACACGCCCATCAGAATGATGCTTTGTCCTGCCATAAGTATGATCTCTATCCCAAAATGAACATTTCGACTGCGTAGTGAGTCCTAATATTAGCATGTTACCGGTATCATGATACCGGTAACAAATGGAGATGTGACTAATATCACAAAGGAATGCACTGCTGTTTTAGCGGTCGCGGTCTGTACCCGTTGCACTGTTAATTCCTACAACATGTTGAAAATTAAAAACAATGCGTCATCTGTCTGGCCACGATGCCACGGTGACCGCATGAGGGGAAGAATATGCCAATAGTTATTGTAGCGGTGGGCGTTGCACTGCTGTTGTTACTTATGATCCGATTTAAGCTGAACGGCTTTATCGCGCTGATCCTGGTCGCCCTGGCGGTCGGGATTATGCAGGGTATGCCGGTCGATAAAGTTATTACGTCGATTAAAAACGGGGTAGGCGGAACGCTGGGCAGCCTGGCGCTGATCATGGGCTTCGGGGCCATGCTCGGTAAAATGCTGGCGGATTGCGGCGGCGCGCAACGTATCGCGACGACGCTTATCGAAAAATTTGGCCGTGAGCACATTCAGTGGGCCATCGTGCTGACCGGTTTTATCGTCGGTTTTGCGCTGTTCTATGAAGTCGGCTTCGTGCTGATGCTGCCGCTGGTCTTCACCGTTGCCGCGGCTGCGCGTTTGCCACTGTTGTACGTCGGTGTGCCGATGGCGGCGGCGTTATCCGTGACTCACGGTTTCCTGCCTCCGCACCCGGGCCCGACCGCAATCGCGACCATTTTCCATGCGGACATGGGCAAAACCTTGCTGTACGGTTCGCTGCTGGCGGTGCCAACGGTAATTCTGGCGGGGCCGGTGTTTGCGCGCTTCCTGAAAGGTATCGATAAACCGGTGCCGGAAGGTCTGTTCAACCCGAAAACCTTTACTGAAGAAGAGATGCCAAGCTTTGGCGTAAGCGTCGCGACTTCTCTGGTGCCGGTGATTTTGATGGCATTCCGCGCCGTTTGCGAAATGGTCCTGCCAAAAGGCCATCCGGTTCTGGCGTACGCTGAATTCTTCGGTGACCCGGTGATGGCAACGCTTATCGCGGTGTTGATCGCCATTTTCACCTTCGGCCTGAACCGTGGCCGTAAAATGGAAGACGTCATGGCAACCGTGACCGATTCCATCAAAATCATCGCGATGATGCTGTTAATTATCGGCGGTGGCGGTGCGTTCAAGCAGGTTCTGGTCGACAGCGGTATTGAGAAATACATTGCAGCCCTGATGGATGGCAGCAACTTATCACCGATCCTGCTGGCCTGGTCAATTGCCGCCGTTTTACGTCTCGCGCTGGGTTCCGCAACCGTTGCGGCGATCACCGCAGGCGGTATCGCGGCTCCGTTGATTGCGACTACCGGCGTCAGCCCTGAACTGATGGTTATAGCTGTGGGTTCCGGCAGCGTTATTTTCTCTCACGTCAACGATCCGGGTTTCTGGCTGTTCAAGGAGTACTTCAACCTGAGCATCGTCGAAACCTTCAAATCTTGGTCGGTGCTGGAAACCATTATTTCCCTCTGCGGCCTGGGCGGATGCTTGTTGCTGTCGATGGTTGTCTGACGACAAATTGTGAGCATAAAAAAGGCGAGCCGTGTGGCTCGCCTTTTTTACATCATTTTAAATTGTTTTAAGCGTCTGGATAATTTGCGGATTCAGTTCCAGCATTTTCAACAGCTTCAATGCTGCGCCATTTGGCAAACGCTTTTGTTGTTCCCATGCCTGCACCAGCGAGGGAGAAACACCAAGCAGCCGGGCGAACTCATCCTGTTTAACACCTGCTTTTGTGCGAATTTGTTTTACTTCAGGCATGGAAATACGCGTGATATGCGCAGGTGCCATCTCACCTTTACGGATCGCGACCATTTCTTCAGCGGATTGTCGCAATTCTTCAAAGAATTCTTTCGTCATGGTCTATCTCCTGTGTCACGACAGACTTCGTACAATGTTTTTCAAAATCGATTTTTCGCTTTCCGTCAGAGAATCTTTCTCACTCTTGGGATAAACCAGCAGCATGTAAATCTGACCATCAGCGCACAGGTAATAATAAATCGCCCGCACACCTGCACTTTTCCCCCGACGATGGTTACCCCAGCGGACTTTTCTGCAACCGCCCGTCCCGACGATCAAAGCCCCTGCATCGGGATAATGCGTGAGGTATACCTGAAACTGGCGATATTCCTCCTCAGTCAGCAGCTCTTTGCATTTGCGGCTAAAAGTCGGGGTTTCGATAAACTCCAGATATTCCATATGACTCATTCCATGACTCAAGATGGCCGGATAATACTCTCACAGGGTAAGAGTTCAACGCGAGGTTTTTCTCGTCAGAAACGAAAAAGGCGAGCCGTGTGGCTCGCCTTTTTGTCACGACTGTCCGCTAAATCTTCAAATACGCTCTGATCCCATCCAGGAACATCTGCGTCGAAAGCATCACCAGGATCAGGCCCATCAGACGTTCAAGGGCGCTGACGCCTTTGTCGCCGAGCAGTTTCAGGAAAACGTTCGACAGTAGCAGGATAGCCATCGACATGCCCCAGGCGATAAATAACGCCAGCGTTAAGTGGCTCATCTGATTCGGGTACTGATGCGAAAGCAACATCAGCGTGGCGAGAATTGACGGACCGGCGACCAGCGGAATGGCCATCGGTACGAGGAACGGTTCCTCACCGGCGGGTAAACCGCTGCTGCTTTTCTCTTCCGACGGGAAAATCATTTTGATGGCAATCAGGAACAGGATGATGCCGCCGGAAATCGACACGGTTTCAGTGCGCAAATTCAGGAACGACAGAATTTTTTCCCCTGCGAACAGGAAAATCAGCATCAGGATCAGGGCAATCAGCATTTCGCGGATCAGCACCACGCGGCGGCGTTTCGGATCAAGATGTTTTAACACCGACATAAAAATCGGTAAGTTGCCCAGCGGATCCATAATTAAAAACAGCAAAATGGTTGCTGAAATCATTTCGGTCATGATTACCTCAGAATGATGAAATTCGGGTTAAAAATGCTTGTTATAAGTTGTGCTGCTATTAATGGCGGCACTATTGATTAAATTCACTTGCCACTTTTAGTACATTTTGTAAGGTGGTAGACCAGCGCGTTAACAGAGCATGGCGCATCATAAAAAGGCGCCAACGTAGTGCAAAACGCGCGTTAAGCTTTTTAAGCCGTTATCACCCTCAGGGCAGGACAGATATTATGAAAAATGTAGGTTTCGTTGGCTGGCGTGGAATGGTCGGTTCTGTACTCATGCAACGCATGATTGAAGAACGCGATTTCGACGCTATCCGTCCGGTATTCTTCTCCACCTCTCAGCACGGTCAGGCCGCGCCTTCTTTCACGGGGCAGTCTGGTACCTTGCAGGATGCCTATGATCTGGACGCACTGAGTGCGCTGGACATTATCATCACCTGTCAGGGCGGCGATTATACCAATGAAATCTACCCGAAGCTGCGTGAAATCGGTTGGTCTGGCTACTGGATTGACGCAGCATCCTCTCTGAGAATGGAAGATGACGCGATAATCATCCTCGACCCGGTCAACAGCGCGGTGATCCATCAGGGGATCGACAAAGGCATCAAAACCTTTGTGGGCGGTAACTGTACCGTCAGCCTGATGCTGATGTCCCTTGGCGGTTTGTTCGCCAATGACCTGATTGAGTGGGCGTCGGTTGCCACCTATCAGGCCGCTTCCGGCGGCGGTGCGCGGCACATGCGCGAGCTGCTGACCCAAATGGGCATGCTGCATAATAGCGTCGCGAAAGAACTGGAAAACCCGGCTTCTGCCATTCTGGATATCGAACGTAAAGTGACGGCGCTGACCCGCAGTGGCACGCTGCCGACTGACAACTTTGGTGTTCCGCTGGCGGGCGGTCTGATCCCGTGGATCGACAAACAGCTCGATAACGGCCAGACCAAAGAAGAGTGGAAAGGCCAGGCGGAAACCAACAAAATTCTCGGCACGTCCAGCATCATTCCGGTGGATGGCCTGTGCGTCCGCATCGGTGCGCTGCGTTGCCATAGCCAGGCGTTCACGCTGAAACTCAAAAAAGACGTGTCGATTCCAGAAATCGAACAAATGCTGGCGTCGCATAACGACTGGGTTCGTGTCATCCCGAATGATCGTGAATTGTCGATGCGTGAACTGACGCCAGCGGCAGTGACGGGCACTATGAATACGCCGGTGGGTCGTCTGCGTAAACTGAATATGGGCCCGCAATATCTGTCTGCGTTCACCGTCGGTGACCAGTTGCTGTGGGGCGCGGCAGAGCCACTTCGCCGCATGCTGCGCATCTTGCTGTAACGGCATAGTTACCCTGATTTCGTCCCAACGGGACACCAGCACGGTGTCCCGTTTTTATTTCTGTCTTCAATCACTTCACCGTTAAACCGCATTTTCCCAGCGCAACCCTCTGAATTTCATTTTGCGAAAAATTCATCGGCTTCTGTCCACTGATTTACCGAACCTTTGTCTATGCTTAGTAGAAGAGCTCTGCCTCTTTGAGAAGCTGAAACAGAAACTTATTTGGAAATTGTGAACATAAGCGCCATCGCGCATTTTATGGCAAAACGAAATCACGCCAGATCACAAAGTGACAGGAAAAAGGGGAGCAAACTGGGATCACGTTTCGTATTGAATACCTGAATGATTTTATTGGATTTATTGATTTAATTAATCATAGGACGAAATTCATGTCTGTACTTCCCGATCAGCACGTCATTAATCAAATTATATCTGGCCATTACGCTGATCCTTTTTCTCTTTTGGGAATGCATTCCGTGAGCGCCGGGCTGGAAGTTCGTGCGCTGTTGCCGGATGCCGATCAGGTCTGGGTCATTGATGTAGAAAAAGCTAAACAGGTCGCAGAACTGCGTCGTTATGACGATCGCGGTTTTTTTGTCGGCCTTATTCCCCGCCGTAAAAATGCCTTCCGTTACAAGCTGGAAGTGCGCTGGGGCGAGAATCTCCATGTGATTGACGACCCATACCGCTTCGGCACGTTGTTGCAGGAACTGGATATCTGGCTGCTGGCGGAAGGGACACATCTGCGGCCATACGAAAAACTTGGCGCGCATCCGCAAACGCTCGACGATGTCGATGGCGTCAGTTTTGCGGTCTGGGCACCGAACGCGACACGCGTTTCGGTGGTCGGTGAATTCAATTTCTGGGACGGTCGCCGCCATCCGATGCGCCAGCGTCGTGAAAACGGCATCTGGGAGCTGTTCATTCCGGCCGTTCACGAAGGTCAGCTGTATAAATTCGAAATTATCGACTGTCGCGGCAATATTACCCTGCGCGCCGATCCTTACGCATTTGAAGCCCAGATGCGCCCGGACACCGCGTCCTGCGTGCGAAAAATCCCGGACGTCGTACCGTTTTCAGAAACCAGAAAGAAAGCCAACGCGCTGAATCAGCCGGTTTCGGTGTACGAAGTTCATCTGGGTTCGTGGCGACGTCATACCGACGATAACTTCTGGCTGAGCTACGGCGAGCTGGCGGAACAGCTGGTGTCTTACGCCAAATGGATGGGCTTTACGCACATTGAGCTGATGCCGGTTAACGAACATCCGTTTGACGGCAGCTGGGGTTATCAGCCGCTGGGCATGTACGCGCCGACCCGTCGTTTCGGCACGCCGATGGATTTCAAAGCCTTCGTTGATGCCGCGCACGACGCTGGTATGAACGTGATCCTCGACTGGGTGCCGGGGCATTTCCCGAGTGATTCCCACGGCCTGGCAGAGTTTGACGGCACCGCGCTCTATGAATATGCCGACCCGCGCGAAGGTTATCATCAGGACTGGAATACGCTGATTTATAACTATGGCCGCCACGAAGTACGTAACTATCTGGCGGGGAATGGTTTTTACTGGATTGAGCGCTTTGGCATTGACGGCCTGCGTGTCGATGCCGTGGCCTCCATGATTTACCGTGATTACAGCCGCAAAGCCGGAGAGTGGATCCCGAACTATTACGGTGGCCGCGAAAATCTCGAGGCGATTGCCTTCCTGAAATATACCAACCAGACCATCGGGCGCGAACTGGGTGGCGCGGTGACGTTAGCGGAAGAATCGACGGATTATCCCGGCGTCACCATGCCGCCGGATGCCAACGGGCTGGGCTTCCATTACAAATGGAATCTCGGCTGGATGCACGATTCGCTCCAGTACATGCAGCTGGATCCGGTTCACCGCAAATACCACCACAATCTCATGACGTTCGGCGTGCTTTACGCCTACAGCGAGAATTTCATTCTGCCGCTTTCGCATGACGAAGTGGTTCATGGCAAAAAATCCCTGCTCGACAGAATGCCCGGCGATACCTGGCAGAAGTTCGCCAACCTGCGCGCGTATTACGGTTTCATGTGGGCGCATCCGGGCAAAAAATTGCTGTTCATGGGCGGTGAATTTGCACAAGGACGCGAGTGGAATTTCGACGCCAGCCTCGACTGGCATCTGCTGGATGACCCGACCGGCTGGCACAGCGGCGTTCAGCATCTGGTGCGTGATTTAAATCTGACCTATCAGGCCAACGCGCCGCTGTATGAGCTCGATTACAACCCGCGCGGCTTCGAATGGCTGGTGGTTGACGACCATGAGAACTCCATTTTTGCCTTTGCGCGCCGCGATGAAAACGGCGGCGAAGTGATTGTTATCAGCAACTTTACGCCGGTGCCGCGCGAACACTACCGGATTGGCATCACCCGTCCGGGGCGTTATCACGAAATTCTCAATACTGATTCGCACTTCTACCGTGGCAGCAACGTCGGGAACTGCGGTGACGTTTACAGTGAAAACATCGGCCATCATCAGCGTGAGCATTCGATCAGCATCACCATTCCGCCGCTGGCGACCGTCTATTTGCGAAGAGAAGAGGCGTAATGAAACAGCTCGAAACCGGTCAGGCCGCGCCATTTGGCGCACATCTCAGAGATAACGGCGTGAATTTTTGCCTGTACTCCGCGCATGCGGAAAAAGTGGAGTTATGTCTTTTTGATGAGACCGGCAGCGAGCAGCATCTGCCTTTACCCGGCCGGACCGGCAATTTGTGGCACGGTTTTTTGCCCGAAGCGAAAGCCGGGCTGCGTTACGGGTACCGCGTTTACGGGCCTTTTGACCCGCAAAACGGCCACCGCTTTAACCCGAAAAAAGTGCTGATTGACCCCAGCGCGCGGGCGATTGACGGTGTCCTTCTGGATAACGCGCGGTTCAGCGGCGGCACCGATGCGCCGGACGATAAGGACAGCGCCGTGGTGGCACCGAAATCGGTGGTCGTCGCCGGTAAGTTTGACTGGGAAGACGACAAACCGCCCGCCACGCCGTGGGGCGAAACTGTGATTTACGAAGCGCATGTGCGCGGGCTGACGCGCCAGCATCCGCGTATTCCGGCAGCCATCCGCGGTACTTACGCCGGGCTGGCGCATCCGGTCATGCTCGAATATTTGCAGCATCTGGGTGTCACGGCCATTGAGTTATTGCCGGTTCAGCATCATGCCGACGAACCGCGTCTGCAACGTCTCGGCCTGAGCAATTACTGGGGCTATAACGTGCTGGCGCCTTGCGCGGTTGAACAAAGTTATGCCAGCGGGCTGGGCGGCGTGTCGGCGCTGAGCGAATTCAAATCCGCGGTGAAAGCGCTGCATCAGGCGGGCATAGAAGTGATCCTCGACGTGGTATTCAACCACAGTGCGGAGCTGGATATCGACGGGCCGTTTATTTCGTTTCGCGGAATCGACAATGCCAGCTGGTACTGGCTCAACGACGATGGCTCGGACAACAACATGACCGGCTGCGGCAACGCGATGCGCCTGACAAATGACGAAGTGATCGCCTGGACGCTCGATTGCCTGCATTACTGGGTACGCGAATGTCACGTTGACGGTTTCCGTTTTGATCTGGCGACGCTTCTCGGCAGAACGCCGGAATTCACCGCGCAATCGCCGCTTTTCGAGGCGATTAAGCAGGACGCTGTCCTTTCAAACATCAAACTGATTGCTGAGCCCTGGGACATCGGCACCGGCGGCTATCAGCTCGGGAAGTTCCCGGCACCTTTCGCCGAATGGAGCGACATCTGGCGCGATGAAATGCGCCAGTTCTGGCTGCACGGCGATATCTCCATCGGGCAGTTTGCCGGGCGTATCGCGGCGTCGGCGGACACATTCAATCCCGCGCAGCGCGAACCTTACGCCAGCATCAACATGCTGACTGCGCACGACGGTTTTACGCTGCGCGATTTAGTGAGTTTTAACCAGAAACATAACCAGGCTAACGGGGAGGAAAACCGCGACGGCCATAACGAAAATTTCAGCCAAAACCACGGCGAGGAAGGGCTGGAGGCATCTGCCGGCGTATTGCGACAACGCCGTCTCAGCCAGCGGGCATTGCTGGCGACGCTGTTTATGTCACAGGGCACGCCGATGTTGCTGGCCGGTGACGAGCAGGGCAACAGCCAGCAGGGAAACAACAACGCCTATTGCCAGGACAATCCGCTGACCTGGCTCGATTGGGAAAACGCCGATGAAAGCCTGATGGCCTATACCTCTGCGCTGATTGCGTTGCGCCGGAAAATCCCGGCACTGACGCAAAACCGCTGGTGGCAGGAAGGCAGCGAAGATGTGCAATGGCTGAATCAACAGGGGCAACCGATGAGTACCGGCGACTGGGAGCAGGGGCCGCAGCAATGGCTGCAAATCTGCCTGTCGCGGCGCTGGTTGTTGATCGTGAATGCCTCACTGCATGAGGTTGAACTGCATCTGCCGCCGGGGAACTGGCAGCCGGTTGCGCCGTTTAACAGCGTGCTTTTTGATGAGGAACCCCGGCGCGTCACGGAAGGCTCGCAATGGCGGGCAGCAGCAAAAACCCTCTGTGTCCTACAAGATTTTACTCCACAGAGCCGGTAACTATAAAAACGAAGGAGTCAGATATGGCGACATTAGATAATCGGGACCCGGTCATGCTGGCGCGACAATTGCCGCTGAAATCCGTGGCGTTGATTCTGGCCGGGGGACGGGGTTCAAGACTGAAAGATTTGACCTCTACCCGGGCAAAGCCCGCCGTCCACTTTGGCGGGAAATTCCGCATCATTGATTTTGCCCTGTCGAATTGCCTGAATTCAGGGATCCGCCGCATCGGCGTGATCACACAATATCAGTCACATACGCTGGTTCAGCACATCCAGCGAGGCTGGTCTTTCCTCAATGAAGAAATGAACGAGTTTGTGGATTTACTGCCGGCGCAGCAACGCCACAGCACCGAACACTGGTACAAAGGCACCGCCGATGCGGTGTATCAGAATCTGGATATCATCCGTCGCTATAACGCCGAGTTTGTCGTGATTCTGGCCGGGGATCATATCTACAAAATGGACTACTCGCGGATGCTCATCGACCACGTACAGAAGGGCGGAGAATGTACCGTCGCCTGCCTCGAAGTGCCGATTTCCGAAGCCAGTGAATTTGGCGTAATGGGCGTGACGGAGGATTATCAGATCACCAGTTTCGTCGAGAAACCTAAAGATCCGCCGCCGATGCCGGGCAATCCGGACATGGCGCTGGCGAGCATGGGCATCTACATTTTTAATGCAGACTATCTTTTCCGCATGCTCGAAGAAGACATGGCGAGTGAGGAATCCAGCCATGATTTCGGCAAAGACCTGATCCCGAAACTGACCCGTCAGGGGGTAGCGCGCGCGCATCCGTTTGGCCTGTCCTGTGTGACGCAAAACGACGAATTGCCGCCGTACTGGCGGGATGTGGGGACGCTTGATGCCTACTGGCGCGCGAATCTGGATCTGGCATCGGTGACGCCGGAACTGGATATGTACGACCGCAACTGGCCCATCCGTACACACATGGAACCGCTGCCGCCCGCCAAATTTGTGCAAGACCGGTCGGGCAGTCACGGTATGACCATGAACTCGCTGGTGGCCGGTGGCGTGATTGTTTCAGGCTCGGTGGTGGTGCATTCCGTGCTGTTCCCGCGGGTGCGCATCAACTCTTTCTGCAATATTGATTCGACGATTATTTTGCCGGATGTGAATGTGGGTCGTTCCTGCCGTTTACGCAAATGTGTGATTGACCGCGCCTGCCAGATCCCGGAAGGCATGGTGATTGGTGAGAATGCCGATGAAGACAGCCGTCGTTTTTACCGTTCGGAAGATGGCGTTGTACTGGTGACGCGCGCGATGCTGGCGAAACTATAAAGACACGTTAGAGAGCAGTATTTTTCGTCATCCCGGTGAAGGCCGGGATGACCGGGATAATCAGGAGCGCGAATGCAGGTTTTACATGTTTGTTCCGAGCTGTTTCCGCTGTTAAAAACGGGCGGCCTTGCGGATGTTGCGGGGGCATTGCCCGCCGCTCAGATTGCGGAAGGCGCTGACGTCCGCGTGCTCATTCCGGCTTTCCCCGATATCAAAAAAGGGCTGGGGGAGACGAAGGTCATCGGCACGCTGGCGACCTTCGCCGGGCATGTCACCCTTTCACTGGGCTACTTTGACGGCGTGGGCATTTACATCATTGATGTGCCCGGTTTGTACGACCGACCCGGCAGCCCTTATCACGATCAATCATCTTTCGCTTATCCGGATAACCATCTGCGTTTTGCCTTGCTGAGCTGGATGGCGTGCGAACTGGCGCTGGGTTTTGACCCGCACTGGCAGCCGAATATTGTGCATTCTCACGACTGGCACGCCGGGCTGGCGTCGGCGTATATCCGCGCCCGCAACGCGCCGGTGCGCACCGTTTTCACCGTACATAACCTGGCATTCCAGGGGCTGTTTGGCGCGCATCATATCGATGAGCTTTACCTCCCGCGTGAATTCTTCCAGATGCACGGGCTGGAGTTTTACGGCCAGATTTCTTACCTGAAAGCCGGGCTGTATTACTCCGATCACGTGACGACCGTCAGCCCGACGTACGCCAAAGAAATCACGCGTCCGGAATTTGGTTACGGCATGGAATCCCTGTTGCAGGAACTCGAAATACAGGGGCGTCTGACCGGTATTCTCAACGGCGTTGATGACGCTATCTGGCAGCCGCGCGATGACGTGCTGCTTTCTGCCCGTTATGACGCCGACGATTTACGTTCCAAAGCCATCAATAAAGCCTATCTGCAACGGGCGATGGGTCTGGATGTGGATGATTCGCGGCTGGTTTTTGCCGTCGTCAGCCGTCTGACCAGCCAGAAAGGGCTGGATCTGGTGCTGGAAGCGTTGCCCGATTTACTCGAACGTGGCGGCCAGCTTGCGCTGCTGGGCGCAGGCGATGCCGTATTGCAACAGGCGTTTCTGGCCGCCGCGGCGGATAATCCGGGGCAGGTCGGCGTGCAGCTCGGTTATCACGAAGCCTTTTCCCACCGCATTATCGGCGGTGCCGACGTCATCATGGTGCCGAGCCGGTTTGAGCCGTGCGGATTAACCCAACTTTACGGACTGAAATACGGCACGTTGCCGCTGGTGCGCCGGACAGGCGGGCTGGCGGATACGGTCGTGGATTGTGCGCTGGAAAATCTGGCCGACGGAACAGCCAGTGGTTTTGTCTTTGAAGAAGCAACGGGGAAATCGCTGGGAAATGCGATCCGCCGGGCCTTTGTTTTGTGGAGCCGTCCTAAGCACTGGCGACACGTCCAGCAACACGCCATGGGTATTGATTTCGGCTGGAAGGTGGCAGCGCAGGAGTATCTCACGCTGTACAACCGTCTGTTGTCCTGAACCCTGAACATAGCTAACCAGATCGGGAATGTAACGTTATGACTTCACCGTTTAATTACAACTCGCCGACAGTCAGTGTCGAAGCGCTGAAACATTCTATTGCCTATAAATTGATGTTTATCATCGGCAAAGATCCGTCCATTGCGACGCAACATGACTGGCTGAATGCCACCTTGTTTGCGGTGCGCGATCGTATGGTGGAACGCTGGCTGCGCTCCAACCGGGCGCAAACCTCACAGGACGTACGGCAGGTTTATTATCTGTCGATGGAGTTTTTGATTGGACGGACTCTCTCTAACGCGCTGCTGGCGATGGGTATTTATGACGATCTCAAAAGTGCGCTCGATGAAATGGGTTTTGACCTCGAAGAACTGATCGGCGAAGAGAATGACCCTGGTTTGGGCAACGGCGGTCTGGGGCGTCTTGCCGCGTGTTTCCTCGATTCGCTGGCTACGCTGGCGTTGCCGGGGCGCGGTTACGGCATCCGTTATGAATACGGAATGTTCGCGCAAAACATCGTAAACGGGGAGCAAAAAGAATCACCGGATTACTGGCTGGAATACGGTAATCCGTGGGAATTCCAGCGCTACAACACCCGTTATAAAGTGCGTTTTGGTGGTCGCGTGCAGCATGAGGGCGTGAAAACCCGCTGGCTGGAAACCGAAGAAGTTATTGCCTGCGCCTACGATCAGGTGATTCCCGGCTACGATACCGACGCCACCAACACGCTCCGGTTGTGGGGTGCGCAGGCCAGTAACGAAATCAATCTGGGTAAATTTAACCAGGGTGATTACTTTGCGGCAGTGGAAGATAAAAACCATTCCGAGAACGTATCGCGGGTTCTATATCCCGATGACTCGACCTATTCAGGGCGCGAACTGCGTCTGCGCCAGGAATATTTCCTGGTGTCGGCGACCGTGCAGGACATCCTCAACCGCCATTACACCACGCACCATACTTACGATAATCTGGCCGACAAAATTGCCATTCACCTCAACGACACGCACCCGGTGCTGTCGATTCCTGAGCTGATGCGGTTGCTGATTGACGAGCATAAATTCGAGTGGAAAGACGCGTGGGAAACCGTGTGTCGGGTGTTTTCGTACACCAACCACACGCTGATGAGCGAAGCGCTGGAAACCTGGCCGGTGGATATGATCGGCAAGATCCTGCCGCGTCATCTTGAGATTATTTTCCAGATTAATGATCACTTCCTTAAAGAAGTCGCGGAACAGATCCCCAACGATAACGGTCTGCTGTCCCGCGTTTCTATTATCGATGAAGGTAACGGCCGTAAAGTCCGGATGGCGTGGCTGGCAGTGATTGCCAGCCATAAAGTGAACGGCGTTTCTGCGCTGCATTCCGACCTGATGGTGCAGTCGTTGTTTGCGGACTTTGCGCACATTTATCCTGACCGTTTCTGCAATAAAACTAACGGGGTTACGCCACGCCGCTGGCTGGCGCTGGCCAACAAACCGCTTTCTGCGGTGCTCGATGACGCTATCGGCCAGACCTGGCGCTCTGATCTCAGCCAGCTGGCGGAGCTGAAGCAAAATCTGGATTACCTGAGTTTCCTTCAGGCGATCCGCAAGGCCAAGCTGGATAATAAGAAAAAACTGGCGCTCTTTATCGCCCAGAAACTGAATATTGTGGTGGATCCGAAAAGTCTGTTTGACGTGCAGATCAAACGTATCCACGAATACAAACGTCAGCTGATGAACGTGCTGCACGTCATCACGCGTTACAACCGAATTCTCGAAGAACCGGACGCTGACTGGGTACCACGCACGGTGATTTTTGCCGGTAAAGCGGCGTCGGCGTATTACGCGGCGAAGCAGATTATCCGGCTGATCAACGATGTCGCGTCAGTGATCAACAACGATCCGCGTGTCGGCAATAAACTGAAAATCGTGTTTATTCCTAACTACAGCGTCAGTCTGGCGCAGCTGATCATTCCGGCGGCCGATCTTTCCGAGCAGATCTCGCTGGCGGGTACCGAAGCATCGGGAACCAGTAACATGAAATTCGCGTTAAACGGCGCGCTGACGATTGGCACGCTGGACGGTGCGAACGTCGAAATGCTCGAACACGTTGGAGAGGAAAATATCTTCATCTTCGGCAATACCACACCACAAGTCGAAGAACTGCGACAAAAAGGCTACAACCCGCATACCTACTTTGAACAGGACGCCGAGCTGCATCAGGTACTGACGCAAATCGCGACCGGCGTCTTCAGCCCGACCGAACCGAAGCGCTACACCAATCTGTTCGATACGCTGGTCAATCTCGGCGATCATTATCAGGTGCTGGCGGATTACCGCAGTTATGTCGATACGCAGGATAAAGTCGATGAGCTGTATAAACTGCCGGAAGAGTGGACGCGGCGCACGCTGCACAACATCGCCAATATGGGCTATTTCTCGTCTGACCGCACGATTCAGGAATACGCGGATGAGATCTGGAATATAAAACCGGTGAAATTGTAGAGCGGGAATAAAGGTAGGATTTTCAGCTCCTCCCCCTTCGCAGGGGGAGGAGCTAACTAAATCAGGACGCCAGCGATAAATGTTTCTTCTGCTGTTTGTGCGTTTCCAGCCATTCGGCGACGCGCTGTTGCTGCGCTTTATCCAGCCACATGCCGAGTTTAGTACGACGCCAGATGGCATCATCGAGCTGTGAAACCCACTCTTTTTCAACCAGATAACGCAACTCGGCTTCATATAAACCGTGACCGAAATCTTCGCCCAGCGATTCGATGCCGGTTGCGTCATTCAGGAACAGTTCCGTCTGGCTGCCGTAGGTGCGCGCATAACGGCGGGCCAGTGATTCCGGCAACCATTTGAAGCGACTGCGCAGATTCGCGCTGTACGTATCGCGGTCACCATTCAGCTTCCCACCAGGCAGAACGGCCGTTTTCGTCCAGGCCGGGCCGGCTTTCGGATAATACTTCACCAGTTTTTCCAGCGCGTGCTCGGCCAGTTTACGGTAGGTGGTCAGCTTACCGCCAAACACCGAAAGCAACGGCGCTTTGCCATCCTGATCGTGAACATCCAGCGTGTAATCTCGGGTTACCGCCTGCGGAGAATCTGACTCATCGTCGCACAGCGGACGTACACCGGAGTAAGTCCAGACGATATCTTCCGTGGTCAGCTGCTTTTTAAAGTGGTCGTTATACACTTTCAGCAGATAACCGACTTCTTTGTCATCGATTTTCACGTCTTTCGGATCACCGTGATATTCCACGTCGGTGGTACCGATGATCGAGAACTCATCCATCCACGGGATCACGAACACAATACGGTGGTCTTCGTTTTGCAGAATGTACGCCTGCGGCTGATTGTGCGCGCGTGGCACCACAATATGGCTGCCTTTGATCAGACGGATGCCGTAAGGCGACTTCAGTTTCAGGCCGTCGTCGAAGAAATGTTTGACCCATGGACCGGTCGCATTCACCAGCCCTTTGGCGCGCCAGGTGAAGGTTTTGCCGGTATCGATATCTTCGGCTTCCACCATCCACAAACCGTCTTCACGCCATGCGCGGGTCACGCGGGTGCGGGTACGCACTTCGCCGCCGCGTTCTTCCACTTCCTGCGCGTTGACGACGACTAAGCGCGCATCGTCAACCCAGCAGTCTGAGTATTCAAAACCTTTGGTCAGTTCTGGTTTCAGTACCGATTCGCTGCCGAATTTCAGGCCTTTACTGGCGGGCAGGCTGGTACGTTTACCCAGGTGGTCGTACAGGAACAGACCGGCGCGGATCATCCAGGCCGGACGCAAATGCGGCTGATGCGGTAAACGGAAACGCATCGGGAAGGCAATATGCGGTGCCATTTTTAACAGCACTTCACGTTCAGCCAGCGCTTCGCTGACCAGACGGAATTCGTAGTGTTCCAGGTAACGCAGGCCACCGTGGATCAGTTTAGAACTGGCCGAAGAGGTCGCGCAGGCCAAGTCTTGCGCTTCAAGCAGCAGAACAGACAGCCCGCGGCCAGCTGCATCTACTGCGATGCCGGTACCATTAATACCGCCACCAATTACGATCAAGTCTTTGGTTTCCACGTCATCTTCCTCCAGATGTTCGCAATAGCTCTTTTATGTTCGTTTTCGCTCACGATTGTAATCGAGATTCGACAAACAAGCCAAGAGTTAACCAAATAAAAACAATTATGCGTGATGGAGGTAACATTTTTGTGTCAGTAACGAGCAAAACGGTGTGCAGGGGACAAAACCGAACGCAACAACGCGTGGAATTTTTCGAAATTGTTCGTTTTAAGCAGAAGCAGGGAAGGGAGATAAAGCAGGAGCGCCCGGGCGACGCTCCCTGATAGAGCCGGAAATCAGCAAAGCTCGAGGTGTACGTCGTACTTATCGATGATTTGCTTCACGCTCTCCGGCGGCTGTTTGTCGGTAAACAGATAGTGAATCAAATCCATTTTACCAAGGTTAACCATTGCGTTACGGCCAAACTTGGAATGGTCAGTCACCAGCATTACGCAGCGGGAGTTTTCGATAATCGCACGCTTGGTTCGCGCTTCGTGATAGTCGAATTCGAGCAATGAGCCGTCCATATCAATGCCGCTGATGCCGAGAATGCCGTAATCGAGACGGAACTGGGAGATAAAATCGAGCGTCGCTTCACCCATCACCCCGCCATCGCGGGCGCGGACTTCGCCCCCGGCGAGGAACAGGCGGCAATCGTCTTTGGCACTGAACAGCGTCGCCACGTTCAGGTTGTTGGTTACAATCCGCAGATCTTTATGATTGAGCAGTGCGTACGCTACCGCTTCCGGCGTGGTGCCGATATCGATAAACAGCGTTGAACCGTCCGGGATCTGCCCCGCGACGCGTTGAGCAATACGCGCTTTCGCTTCTGACCACATCACTTTACGGTCGTTATAGGCTGCATTGACCGAACTCGATGGCAGCGCCGCACCGCCATGATGGCGGTGGATTTTATTCTGCTCGGCCAGGTCATTGAGATCGCGCCGGATGGTTTGCGGGCTGACCGCGAAATGATCGACCAGTTCTTCGGTGCTGACATAACCCTGCTGGCGAACTAACTCGATAATCGCGTCATGGCGTTGTGTTTGTTTCACCCAAATCCCCTACTTGCGTTTTTTGCGCGGTAAGCGCGTATCAACAAATGCCATCACCAGACCCAGACCCAGGCCAAATGTGTGGGCGGCATTAGCCACCGCTGCACCGCCTGTGGCATAGCCGATGAACATGAAGATCAGCGAAATAGCCAGTAATCCGCCGGGAACGTACAACCGGCTTTCAGGTTTCAACACGCCGGTCAGCCAGACATAACCCATCAGAGCGTAGACCACGCCGGACAAACCGCCGAACCAGGAACCGTTGACCATCGACTGGCCCCAGCCGCTGATCAGCGCCGCGATCAGCGTGACGGTGAATAATTTTCCGCTGCCAAGATGCTGTTCAATCTGGCTGGCCATATACCACCACCAGACCAGATTGATGAGCAATGAAAATAAGGAAAAATTCATCAGCGCAGGTGTAAACCAGCGCCAGACCTGCAAATACCGCGAGCTGTCCGGCCAAGCCAGCCAGTTCATGACCTGCTCAAAGCCGACCATTTGCTGAAGAATATAGACGGCGATACACAGCACAATCATGCCGATCGTCAGCGGGCCCGCACGGCTGCGCAGAGTTTTCATAAAGGGGGTATGCGACATCCGCAAACCCGGCTGCGCCTTGCCGGTTTGCCAGCTGGCGGCCTGATAACGAGGGTGCAGCGGGTCACGAACAAACAGCGCGACCTGCTTCTCTGCCTCTTCCAGACGCGATTCGTCTTCCAGCCAGAGCTGGACTTCCTGACTTTCGTGTTTAATCGTCAGCATGAAACCCTGCGTCGCCATGTAATCGACAAAAGCCTGAGCGAGGCGAGGGTTGTTCAGGTTAAGAATGCGCACCATAGCGTTAAGTGATTTCCCTAATTGTTTGATTTGTTGCCGTCATTTTAGGGCAATACCTTATCTGCCAGCGTGGGGGAAGTCGATTATAACGTCAGTCGGGGCGGGAAGGGGAAATTACGGATGCAGCATCATTAGCTGAAACAGAAAAATTGCAGTGATGTGATAGGGATCGAAGTCTTTTGCAACACCGCCGGATGACGGTGCTGCAAATATCGGGAACTTACAACCCTTCCAGCGCCTGTTCCAGATCGGCAATCAGGTCGTCGGTGTCTTCGATACCGATACTGATGCGCACCAGCCCGTCGGTAATCCCGCTCTGACGACGGACTTCCGGCGCGACGGCGCTGTGAGTGGTTGAGGCCGGATGGCAGGCCAGCGAATCGGTATCTCCCAGGGAAACCGCCTGCGTGATGATGTTCAGCTTATCGAGGAAAGTCCGTGCGGCGTTCAGCCCGCCTTTCAGCTCAATTGCCATAATCCCGCCGAACAGTTTCATCTGACGCGCTGCGATGGCATGGCCCGGATGTTCCGGCAGCCCGGGATAAAATACCGTTTCCACTGCGTTGTGACTGTCGAGAAATTCCGCTACCGCCTGTGCGCTCAGTGAGCTGGCTTCCACGCGCAATGGCAAAGTTTTCAGCCCGCGGATCAGCAAGCTGGCTTCGAACGGGCTCAGGCAACCACCGAACTGTTTCAGGCTCAGCGTGCGGATTGGTGTAATTAATGCCGCAGAACCGGCCACTACACCGCCGGTCGCATCGCCGTGACCGCTGATGTATTTGGTCGCCGAGTGCAGAACGATATCGATGCCCAGCGCCAGCGGACGTGTCAGGTAAGGCGTCGCAAAGGTGTTATCCACCACGCTGATTGCGCCAGCTGCTTTGGATAAACGCGCGATTTCTGCCAGATCGGCAATGTCCAGACCCGGGTTTGCCGGTGTCTCAACCAGCACGACTTTGGTGTTTTTTGTGAATGTGCCTTCCAGTTCGCCGACGTTCGCGACGTGTACTGGTGTGATGCCATAACGTGGCAGAAGATTACGTACCACTCCTTCTGTCCCGCCGTACAGCGTACCGACATGAATGATTTCATCCCCCGGCACCAGCAGGGCAAATAATGTTGCGCTGATCGCCGCCATGCCGCTTGCGCAAGCCACGGAGGTTTCTGCGCCTTCCAGCGCGGCCAGTTTTTGTTCAAAAACGGTCACCGTCGGGTTAGCAAAACGGCTGTACATATAGCCCGGCTCTTCCCCGCTGAAACGACGTGCGCCGCTGTCAAAATCCGGATAGGAGAACGCGGAAGAGGCGGTAATCGGTGTCGCGACGGCACCGGTCTGGGCATCCGGCTGCTGGCCACCATGAACGGCGAGCGTACGCATACCCAAAGAACGTGTTTTGTTCAGTTGTTTCATCTTGAAATCCTGTCGATAGTAGGCGGAAATTATATCAACACTGGAGAACGGTAGCTTTTTCGGCTTAAGAACATTTTCGGCGCAAACCAGATAGCCTGGTTATAAAGACTCGGTTTATAAGACTATAGTCTGCGCCGGAGGGAGGGGGATCAGGCTTCGATATCTTGCGGGAAGGTTTGTGACCAGGCTTCAAAGCCGCCGTCAACGCTGTACACCGATTCGAAACCCTGAGAAATCAGAAATTGTGCGGCACCACGGCTGCTGATGCCGTGATAGCACATGACCAGAACCGGCGTTTTGGCATCGGCCTGTTCCATAAAGGCGCGCATGCTTTCATTGCTCAGATGGAATGCGCCGGGCGCGTGTGCTGCGCCAAAACTTTGCGGGTCGCGAATATCGACCATAACTGCTTCGCCGGATTTCAGGCGGGTATGCGCCTGTTCAACGCTGATTGCTTCAAATTGTTCCATCGGAGGTGCCTCTTAAAAGATGATTCCGCCATTCTACCCAATTATTGGCTTATCAAGACCAGACAAACTACAGGGGAAAAGCGCTAAACCAGAATCACCTTCACACCTTTGAGGCGTAATTTTTCGATAATTTCGCCGTCGGCTTCTTTGCCGGTGATGAGCACATTGATTTGTTCCGTGCGGCTGAACAGCATACCTGCGCGTTGCCCGACTTTACTGCTGTCGACCAGCACCGCCAGATTTCCGACGTAATTCAGCATCTTTTGTTCCGCCATCGCGGTCAGCATATCGGTTTTATACAGGCCATCGGTGGTCAGCCCTGCGCCGCTGGTAAACATCCAGTGCCCGGCGTACAGGCTCGCATCGCCATCCTGCGGTGCCAGCGTAATCGACTGACTTTTATTGTACTGACCACCCATGATCACCACGCTGTCGTGTTCCTGCTCAATCAGGTAATTGGCCAGCGGCAGATAGTTAGTGATCACCTGAATGTCTTTTCCGCACATCTCGCGCCCCAGCAAAAACGCTGTCGAGCCGCAGTTAATCACCACGCTTTCACCCGGCTGGCACAATTCGGCCGCAGCTTTGGCGATACGCATTTTTTCGTTGAGATTATGGGTCTGGTGAATATTAAGCGGAGTCCAGTTCTGGCGAGGCTGGTTAACGGCTTCAGCGCCGTTACGCACTTTACGCAATTTCCCCAACTCGTTGAGCTTAGTGATATCACGACGCGCGGTGGCCGGAGAAATATCAAAATGATCAATGACATCAGCGACAGAAATCTGACCCTGACGCTGCAAAAGATCAAGGATGGCGTTGTGGCGTTGTGGCTCTGTCATAGTGTCTCCGCGGGGATATCCGAAAGTAGATGATTACCGCGTGATTATAAACGAGCAGTAATGCGAATAACATTGATTCTGAAAGGGCGGAGAGAATAGTCCCCGCCTTTTCTCACAATGCTTTAGAGGAAGGATTTAAACGGCAAGTCGGTGTCTGTCGTAAAGCAATCTTCGAATCCACGCGGGTAGTGATATTCAAAATTGTCTTTGTCATTCGGATAAGTGAATTTGCCGCCAACCTGCCAGATAAAGGGCTTGAAGCCGTATTTCAGACGGTCTTTTTTTATCTCCCACAGCACACGGATTTCCTGCGGATCGGCCTGGAAATTCGACCAGATATCATGGTGGAACGGGATCACGACTTTTGTATTCAGTGATTCTGCCATACGCAGCATATCGACGCTGGTCATTTTGTCGGTCACGCCGCGCGGGTTCTCGCCGTAGGAGCCGAGTGCGACGTCAATTTTGTACTCGTTGCCGTGTTTCGCGTAGTAGTTGGAATAATGTGAATCGCCGCTGTGATACAGGTTTCCGCCCGGCGTTTTGAACAGATAATTTACCGCACGCTGATCCATCATGTCCGGCAGAACGCCAGCCGCTTTCTGGTCCGCAGGCAGGGTGATCAGAACGGTGCGGTCGAAAGAATCCAGCGCGTGGATTTCCACATCTTTGATTTTCACCACTTTTCCCGGCGTCATCACGATACAACGTTCTCTCGGCACGCCCCAGCTAATCCACAAATCCACGCAGGTTTGCGGGCCGATAAACGGCACATCGGAAGCGCAGTTTTGCATCACGGCTGCCGCGACGTTGACATCAATATGATCGTTGTGGTCGTGGGTGGACAATACGGCGTCGATCTCTCTGATCGCGAACGGATCCAGCACGAAGGGCGTGGTGCGCAGGTTTGGTTGCAGCTTTTTCACGCCTGCCATGCGTTGCATCTGGTGGCCGGTTTTCATCAGCGGGCTGCTGTGATTTTGCTTGCCCACGCCACACCAGAAATCGACACAAATATTCGCGCCGCCCTCAGATTTAAGCCAGATCCCCGTGCAGCCCAGCCACCACATCGCAAAAGTGCCTGGCGCGACTTTTTCCTGCTCGATTTCTTCATTCAGCCAGGTGCCCCATTCCGGGAAAGTGTTGAGGATCCAGGATTCGCGACTGATCGTTTCTACTTTGCTCATTGTATTCCCTCATGTGAGTTTGGTTTGAATGATTAAATCATAACAAATCATTTAATGATTAAATATGATTTGATGGTGAGGAATTTATCATCGAAATTTTGCCGTGACAATGATTTTAACCGACGATTTTTGAATGGTTTCGGACACGCTGAAGACAGGCTCTCTGAATAAGCAGGAAGTGCAGGTAATAAAATAATCTATTTATTTATTTGATAAATATAATAAATATGAGTTTATCTGTTTGTGCGTGAAAAAGAGGGATGACGATATCTTGCGAGACCGCTCACAAATAATCATTGTGAATCTTTATCTGATTCAATGTGAGCATTAGAGTTCGTCTGTCCCTCACTTTTACGTGCAGAGTCCTGCGCTGAAGAGATCAAACAAGGTCAGACGGAGAGTTATATGGAATTCCTCTACACCCTCTTTACCGTTTTTTTTAATCAGGTAATGACCAACGCGCCGTTATTGCTGGGGCTTGTAACTATGCTCGGTTACATCCTGCTCAGAAAGAGCGCGACGGTTATCATCAAAGGCACCATCAAAACCATCATCGGTTTTATGTTACTGTAGGCGGGATCCGGAATTTTGACGGGCACATTTAAACCTGTGGTGGCGAAACTTTCTAAAGTCTACGGAATTAACGGTGCTATTTCAGATACCTATGCCTCAATGATGGCAACGGTCGAACGCATGGGCGATGCCTACAGCTGGGTCGGCTACGCGGTGCTTATCGCGCTCGCACTGAACATCCTGATGGTGGTTTTCCGCCGCATTACCGGCATCCGCACCATCATGCTGACGGGCCACATCATGTTCCAGCAGGCGGGTCTGATCGCCGTCTTCTTCTATATCATCGGCTGGCCGATGTGGACCACCATCTGGTCGACGGCGATTTTGGTTTCGCTGTACTGGGGGATCACCTCCAATATGATGTACAAACCGACGCAGTCCGTAACGGAAAACAGTGGTTTTTCTATCGGGCACCAGCAGCAGTTTGCGTCATGGATTGCTTACAAAATCGCACCGTATCTCGGTAAGAAAGAGGACAGCGTTGAAGACCTCAAACTGCCCGGCTGGCTGAATATTTTCCACGACAATATCGTTTCCACCGCCATCGTGATGACCGTGTTCTTCGGCATTATCCTCTGCTCGTTCGGTCTTGATACGTTGCAGAAAATGGCCGGTAAAACCCACTGGACAATTTACATCCTGCAAACCGGCCTGATGTTTGCGGTTGCCATTTTCATCATTATTCAGGGCGTGCGTATGTTCGTCGCAGAACTGACGGAAGCCTTTAACGGGATTTCCCAACGCTTAATTCCTGGTGCTGTTCTGGCGATCGACTGCGCGGCGATTTACAGCTTCGCGCCAAACGCTGTGGTCTGGGGCTTTATGTGGGGCACCATCGGCCAGCTGATTGCCGTCGCCATTCTGTTTGGCGTGGGTTCTTCCATCATGATTATTCCCGGTTTTATCCCGATGTTCTTCTCCAACGCCACCATCGGCGTATTCGCGAACCACTTCGGTGGCTGGCGTGCCGCACTGAAAATTTGTCTGGTGATGGGGATGATCGAAATCTTCGGCTGCGTCTGGGCCATCAAACTGACCGGCCTCAGCGCCTGGATGGGCATGGCCGACTGGTCAATTCTGGCACCGCCAATGATGCAGGGATTCTTTAGCGTTGGCATGGCCTTCATGGGCGTTATTGCCGTAATCGCGGTGCTGTATATGTTCTTCGCCGGTCGCACGCTTCGCGCCGAAGAAGATGCCGAAAAACAAGCTCTTAATGAGTCCACTACTCACTAATTAACGAGGTTCCCATGACAGTACGAATTCTGGCAGTTTGCGGTTGCGGGCAAGGCAGTTCGATGATCATGAAGATGAAAATCGGGCAGTTTCTGACACAGGAAGGCGTGGATCACACCATGAACAGCTGCGCGGTCGGTGAGTACAAATCTGAGCTGAGCGGCGCGGACATTATTGTCGCGTCCACGCACGTCGCCGACGAAATCACCGTCAGCGGCAACAAATACGTCGTCGGTGTACGCAACATGCTCTCGGCGGCGGATTTCGGCCCGAAAGTGATGGAAGTCATTAATGCTCACTTCCCAACGTCGCTGAAAAAGTAAGGAGCGTGCAATGAAACTGCGAGATTCGCTGGCCGAGAATAACTCGATTTGTCTGAACGCGGAGGCAGAAACCTGGCAGGAAGCGGTCAAAATTGGCGTCGATATGCTGGTGGACGCCGGTGTGGTTGAGCCGCGTTATTACCAGGCAATTCTGGATGGCGTCAAAAAGTTCGGACCCTATTTCGTCATAGCGCCGGGACTGGCGATGCCGCATGGCCGCCCGGAAGAAGGTGTACTCAAAACCGGTTTCGCGCTGGTGACCCTGAAAAAGCCGCTGGTGTTCAACCATGAAGATAACGATCCGGTGGATATCTTGATCACGCTGGCTGCTGTGGATGCCAGCGCGCATCAGGAAGTTGGCATCATGCAGGTGGTGAACCTGTTTGAAGATGAAGCCAATTTTGACCGCCTGCGCGCCTGCACCACCGCGCAGCAGGTACTGGATTTGATCGACCAGACTTCCGCCACGGCGGTTAACTAATTCGTTAGCAGAGAAGGAATTCATTATGTCTCATTCATTACCGATGTTGCAGGTGGCGCTGGATAACCAGTCGATGGACGATGCTTACAAAACCACGCGTCTTATCGCCAGCGAAGTCGACATTATCGAAGTCGGCACTATTTTGTGTGTCGCAGAAGGCGTGCGTGCGGTGCGTGATCTGAAAGCGCTGTATCCGGAGAAAATCGTGCTGGCCGATGCCAAAATTGCTGATGCCGGGAAAATTCTCTCGCGCATGTGTTTTCAAGCCAACGCCGACTGGGTCACCGTGATTTGCTGCGCCGATATCAACACCACCAAAGGTGCGCTGGAAGTAGCAAAAGAATTTGGCGGTGACGTTCAGATTGAACTGACCGGTTACTGGAGGTGGGAACAGGCGCAGGAATGGCATGACGCCGGTATCCGGCAGGTGGTTTATCACCGCAGCCGTGACGCACAGGCTGCCGGTGTGGCGTGGAGCGATGCCGATATTACGGCGATCAAACGTCTTTCCGATATGGGCTTTAAAGTCACGATCACCGGCGGTCTGGCGCTGGAAGATTTGCCGCTGTTCAAAGACATTCCGGTACACGTTTTCATTGCCGGGCGCAGTATCCGTGACGCGAAAGACCCGGCAGACGCGGCGCGTCAGTTCAAAAAATCCATCAGCCAGCTCTGGGGTTAAGGAAAATCGCATGATGCACAAAGCCGTTCCACTCGGTATCTATGAAAAAGCTTTGCCTGCGGGTGAAGACTGGCTGATGCGCCTGACGCTGGCGAAAGAACTGGGTTTTGATTTCGTCGAAATGTCGGTGGATGAAACCGATCACCGGCTGGCGCGGCTTGACTGGTCACGCGGGCAGAGACTGAACGTAGTGGATGCGATTTCGCGCACGGGCATCCGCATTCCGTCGATGTGCCTGAGCGCGCACCGGCGTTTTCCGCTGGGCTCTGAAGACGATGAAACCCGTAATCAGGGGCTGGAAATCATGCGTAAAGCCATCGTACTGGCGCAGGATTTAGGCATCCGTGTCATCCAGCTCGCCGGTTATGACGTCTATTACCAGCAGGCCAACGATCATACCCGTGAGCGTTTCCGTGCCGGTTTGCAGGAATCGGTCGAAATGGCCAGCCGGGCGCAGGTCACGCTGGCGATGGAAATCATGGATTACCCGCTGATGAATTCAATCAGCAAAGCATTGGGCTATACGCATTACCTGAATAACCCGTGGTTCCAGCTGTATCCGGACATCGGCAATTTATCCGCCTGGGACAACGACGTGCAGATGGAACTGGCAAGCGGTGCCGGACATATCGTCGCTGTGCATATTAAAGATACGCAGCCGGGCGTATTCAAAAATGTACCGTTCGGCAGCGGCGTCGTGGAATTTGAGCGCTGCTTCGAAACGCTACAGAAAAGCGGCTATCGCGGGCCTTATCTCATCGAAATGTGGAGTGAAACCGCCGCCGATCCGATGCAGGAAGTGCGCAACGCGCGCGCCTGGGTCGTCGATAAAATGCAGAAAGCCGGGCTGAATATGGAGGAAGCAGTATGACGGATGTACTGAAACAACGCGTATTTGAAGCCAATATGGCGCTGCCTGCGTACGGTCTGGTGACCTTTACGTGGGGCAACGTCAGCGGCATCGACCGCAAGCGCGGGCTGGTGGTCATCAAACCGAGTGGTGTGGAATACGAAAAAATGCAGGCCAGCGATATGGTGGTCGTGAATTTGCGCGGTGAAGTGGTGGAAGGGCGCTACAGACCGTCATCGGATACCGCCACGCATCTTGAACTTTACGCCCGTTTCCCTGAACTCGGCGGCATCGTGCACACCCATTCGACCCATGCGACGTCGTGGGCGCAGGCTGGCGTTGCGATCCCCGCGTTAGGCACCACGCATGCGGATTATTTTGCCGGTGAGATCTCCTGTACGCGGCCTTTGTCGCGCCATGAAGTGAACGGAGAATACGAACTGGAAACGGGCAAAGTGATCGCCGCTGCGCTGACGGGCATTGATCCGCTGCATATGCCGGGCATTCTGGTCGCCCAGCATGGCCCGTTCTGCTGGGGAGCCACGCCGGAACAGGCGGTTCACAACGCCGTGGTGCTGGAAGAAGTCGCCAAAATGGCGTGGATCACTGGTTCAATCCGGCGCAACCAGACCCCGATGGATGATTACCTTATGCAAAAACATTTCAGCCGAAAACACGGGCCGGATGCCTATTACGGGCAAAAATAAAAATGGCCTTAAAAAGTTTTAGAAACAAACGGCAGTGAGCATTTTTTCGACATAGGGTTTATACATAAGTGTATTGGGATCACACTTTTTACCGCAATCAGGCTTTTTCTCACGGAAACATTCCGTCCCCACTGACAGAAAAGAGACTGCCCTATGTCGAAAATCACGCTCAAGCAGGATGTTTTTTTGGCGGCGCTAACCCGCCAGTGGCAAGCATTTGGACTTACTTCAGCCAGGGACATGACCCGGCATCAATGGTGGCACGCAGTCAGCGCCGCAGTCGCTGAACAGCTTCCTCCGCAAAATGAATCCGTGAGCAGGAAAAGTAAAAAGATCACCCGCCACGTTAACTACATCTCGATGGAGTTTCTGGTCGGGCGGCTGACCGGTAATAACCTGATTAATCTCGGCTGGTACGAAAAAATTGCCAGCGCACTTGAGCAGTTTGATATCAACCTGACAGACCTGCTTGAAGAAGAAATCGATCCGGCGCTCGGTAACGGCGGGCTCGGGCGTCTGGCGGCCTGTTATCTCGATGCGATGGCGTCGGTCGGGCAACCGGGCACCGGTTATGGCCTGAACTATCAGTACGGTTTATTCCGTCAGCGCTTTGTTGATGGCAAACAAAAAGAGTCGCCGGATGACTGGCACCGCAGTGAATATCCGTGGTTCCGCCATAACAGTTCGCTGGCGGTGAATGTTGGCATTGGCGGGAAAATCGTAAAGAACGATCAGGGAGTTTCCCGCTGGGAACCCGAATTTACGCTGCGCGGCGAAGCCTGGGATTTACCGGTTATGGGGTATCGCAACGGAATTACGCAGCCGCTGCGTTTATGGGAAGCCACGCATCCGCATCCGTTTGATCTGGAGAAGTTTAATGACGGCGAGTTCCTGAAAGCGGAACAGCAGGGCATCGAAGCTGCCAAACTCACCAAAGTGCTCTATCCGAATGACAACCATCAGGCCGGTAAACGCCTGCGCCTGATGCAGCAGTATTTTCAGTGCGCCTGTTCGGTGGCCGATATCCTGCGGCGTCATCATTTCCTGGGCCGCAAAATCAGCGAGCTGCCGGATTATGAAGTCATCCAGCTTAATGATACGCACCCGACCATCGCCATTCCTGAAATGCTGCGCGTATTGCTCGACGAGCATCAGCTGAGCTGGAACGATGCCTGGCACATCACCAGCCGCACGTTTGCGTATACCAACCACACGTTAATGCCGGAAGCGCTGGAAACCTGGGACGAAAGTCTGGTGCGCAGCCTGTTGCCGCGACATTTCCAAATCATCAAACAAATCAACACCAACTTCAAAAAACTGGTCAGTAAAACCTGGCCGGGCGATGAAGCGGTTTGGGCGAAACTGGCCGTACATCACGACAAACAGGTAAGGATGGCGAATCTCTGCGTGGTGGCCGGTTTTGCAGTAAACGGGGTGGCGGCGCTGCATTCGGATCTGGTGGTGAAAGATTTGTTCCCGGAATATCATCAGCTGTGGCCGCAAAAATTCCACAACGTGACTAATGGCATCACGCCGCGCCGCTGGCTGAAACAGTGTAATCCGGCGCTTTCCGCGCTGATTGATGAACGCCTGAAAACGGATTCCTGGGTGAATAATCTGGATCTGCTGAAAGGTCTGGAAGACGGCGTAAAAGACAAAAAATTCTGCAAGCAGTACCGCAAAATCAAGCATGACAACAAAGTGCGGTTGGCGGAATACGTCTGGCAGCGCATGGGGATCCGCCTCAATCCTGACGCCATTTTCGATGTGCAGATAAAACGCCTGCACGAGTACAAACGTCAGCATCTGAATCTGCTGCACATTCTCTCCTTGTACCGGCAGCTCCGCGATAATCCGAAGCTCGACATGGTGCCGCGCGTTTTCCTGTTCGGTGCTAAAGCCGCGCCCGGTTATTACCTCGCCAAAAATATTATCTATGCGATCAATCAGGTCGCGGAGAAGATCAACAACGATCCGATCGTCGCCGATCGTATTAAAGTCGTGTTCATCCCGGATTATTGCGTGTCGGTAGCGGAACTGATGATCCCGGCGGCGGACGTTTCCGAGCAGATTTCTACTGCCGGTAAAGAAGCGTCGGGCACCGGCAATATGAAGCTGGCGCTTAACGGCGCGCTGACTGTCGGCACGCTGGACGGCGCGAATGTCGAAATTGCCGAGCAGGTGGGCGAAGACAATATTTTCATCTTTGGCCTGACCGTTGATGAAGTAAAAGCTGAGCTGAAGAAAGGCTATAAGCCGAAAGCCGTGGTGAAAAAAGACAAACATCTCAAGGCGATTCTCGACGAACTGGCCAGCGGTTTTTATGCCAACGGCGATAAAAAGGCTTTCGATCTGATGCTCAACAGCCTGCTCGATGGCGGCGATCCCTATCTGGTTCTGGCGGATTTTGCTCAGTATTGCGAAGCGCAAAAACAGGTCGATAAATTGTACCGTAACGCTGACGAATGGACGCGCCGCACGCTGCTTAACACCGCGCGCGTCGGGATGTTCAGCGCAGACCGTTCAATCCGCGATTATCAGCAGCGCATCTGGCAGGCAAAACGTTAGGAGCAGGCATGGAGGATAAGCAACTTGTTGAGGCAGCGCGCCGGGCAGGTATTTTAGACAGCTTTATCAATATGTCCGATGAAGTAGAAACGGTGTCCAACGAAACGAGGGCATCGCTGCTGGCGGCCATGGGGCGTGATCCGGAAGATGTGCCCGAGGTAACGCCTTTGCCTGCGGTAAAAGTGTTTACGGAAGGCAAAAAAGTGCTGCTAACCCCGGAGGGCTGCGGCGCATTTTGCTGGCAGTTCACGCTTGAAAACGGCGACCAGACCGAAGGAACCGTTGAGGTTGGCAAGGTTCTGAATCTCAGCGCCGGATTGCCCACGGGTTACCATCAACTGACGTTATCGCAAAACGGTAGAATCTGGCCGTGCCGGATTATTGTTGTGCCGCCACGCTGTTATGAGCCGCCCGCGCTGCTGGCAGGTAAAAAACTGTGGGGTGCGACGGTTCAGTTGTACACGCTGCGGTCGGAAAATAACTGGGGCGTCGGCGATTTTGGCGATCTGAAAAAAATGGTGGAAGAAGTTGGCCAGCGCGGCGGCGCGTTCGTCGGGCTGAACCCGATACACGCGTTGTATCCGGCCAATCCTCTCAGCGCCAGCCCGTACAGCCCGTCGTCACGCCGCTGGCTGAATCTGGCGTACATCGACGTGAATGCGGTGGAAGAATTTATCGCCAGCGATTTGGCGCAAAGCTGGTGGCATTCCATCGAGACGCGAGATGCGTTGTTGCAGGCGCGCAGCACCGAGTTTGTCGATTATCCGCTGGTGATGCGGTTGAAATTAAATGCGCTGAAACTGGCGTGGCCGCTCTTTGGCGAACAGCCGGAAGCCAGCCAGCGCAAGCGGGATTTCCGTCGTTTTGTGTTGCTGGGCGGCGAAAGTTTGCGCCAGCAGGCGCTGTTCGATGCGCTGCATGTTCATCTGCGGGATTTAGATCTGGGATTGTGGGGCTGGCCGGTATGGCCCGATGCTTATCGTGACGCCAAAGGGGCGGATGTTGCGGAATTCAGCCAGCATTATGCCGGTGAAATTGAGTTCTACCAGTGGCTGCAATGGCTGGCACATACGCAATTTTCTGTGTGTTATCAGCGCAGCGTGGAGCTGGATATGCCGCTGGGTTTATACCGTGATCTGGCGGTTGGCGTGGCGGAAGGTGGTGCGGAAACCTGGTCAGATCCGTCGTTGTATTGTCTGAATGCGACGATTGGCGCGCCGCCGGATATTCTGGGGCCGCAGGGGCAAAACTGGGGGCTTCCACCCATTGATCCTCATGAAATGAAAGCCCGTGCCTATCAGCCATTTATCGATTTGCTGCGCGCGAATATGGCGGAGTGCGGGGCGCTGCGTATCGATCACGTGATGGGGTTAGGTGGATACCGGCGGATCAGGAGGCGGGGAATGGCGCGTATGTCCGTTATCCGCTGGAAGATTTACTCGGTGTGCTGGCGCTGGAAAGTCAGCGGCACCAGTGCATGGTGATTGGTGAAGATCTGGGGACCGTGCCGAAAGAAATTGTCGCCAGCCTGCGCGACAGCGGCGTGTATTCCTACAAAGTACTGTATTTCGAGCACGATAAACACTTCGTCTATCGACCGCCGGAAGATTACGTTTCGCAGGCGATGGCGACAGTGACCACGCATGATCTGCCGACGTTGCGCGGCTACTGGGAAGGCGGAGATTTAACGCTCGGTGCGTCGCTGGGTGTTTATCCGGACCCGCAGGTGCTGGAGAAATTGCGCGGGGAGCGCGAGCACAGTAAGCAGGGTTTGCTGGACGCGTTGCACCGGACAGGATGCGTGCCGAAAGCGACCAGCAAAACCGCAGCAGGCATGCCGATGACGTCGGTGCTTAACCGCGGTCTGCAACGTTATCTGGCTGACAGCGCCAGTGCGCTGCTCGGGCTGCAACCGGAAGACTGGCTGGATATGTCGACGCCAGTTAACGTGCCCGGCACGAATACTGAATATCCCAACTGGCGGCGAAAACTGACGCACACGCTGGAAACGTTGTTCAGCGATGAGCACATTAATCTGCTGCTGGCGGATTTGGACCGCCGACGCAAAGGTATTTCTTAATCCGCAACCATAAAAAAAGCACCCAACGGAAGGGTGCTTTTCACATTCTGTCTGATCAACGGTTAATCAGTAGAAAGAATGCTCGCCGCGCTGGTGTTCGGTCAGATCGCGAACGCCTTTCAGTTCCGGGAAGTTTTGCAGCAGCTCTTTCTCGATGCCGTCTTTCAGGGTGACATCAATCATAGAGCAACCGTTACAACCACCGCCGAACTGGAGAACTGCGATGCCGTCGTCGGTGATTTCCATCAGGGAAACACGACCGCCGTGGCTGGCCAGCTGCGGGTTAATCTGCGACTGCAACTGATATTCAACACGTTCCATCAGAGGCGCATCGTCAGACACTTTACGCATTTTAGCGTTAGGCGCTTTCAGCGTCAGCTGGGAACCCAACTGATCGGTGACGAAGTCGATCACCGCATCCTGCAAATATGGCGCGCTTAATTCATCGACGAAAGCAGACAGTTTCTCGAACTTCAGTTCGGTATCCGTCGCTTCTACGGCGTCAGGCGGGCAATAGGAGACACCGCATTCTGCGGTCGGCGTACCGGGATTGATCACGAATACGCGGATTTGGGTGCCTTCTTCCTGGCTTGCCAGCAATTTGGCAAAGTGCTCTTGGGCAGCATCGGTAATAAGGATCATAACATTCGCTCAATAGTTGACTACTCTAGTTGGTTATAATACGCCCTTTGCTTTTACCCGTCACCCTTCCCGTTGCCAGAGTGTTAGCAGCACGTGCTTATGTCTGTAATGTCCGGCAGATACACGCGATTTGCACTGAAGCAACTCCCTGATTAATGAGCATTTTACTGATTTCCCGCACCGTGCTGCCGGTGGTCACCACATCATCAAGCAGCATCACGTTTTTACCGCGCAAATCGGCATGGCAGGTAAAGGCTTTACGCAGATTCCACTTTCTTTCCCGCTCGCTCAGGCTTTGCTGCGGCACGGTGCGCCGGTCGCGGCTCAGGGCGTACGGGCGATATTCGCAGTGCAGCCAGCGGGCCAGCGGCCGGGCGAGTAATTCACTCTGATTGTAGCCTCTGGAGAAATAACGTTTCTGATGCAGCGGTACGCTGAGGAGGATATCCGGACGCGGCAGATTACCGGACCGCCAGCGCGGCAGCCAGCGCAGCAGAAACAGGCGCGCGAGCGTGGTGTCCAGCTCAGGTAGGTTGGCGAATTTGAGCCGGAGCACCAGCCCGCTGACCGGCGGTTCATACGGGCTGGCGAAAACCAGTGCGTCCCAAGGCGGCGGTTTCAGCAGGCAGCGGCCGCAATCGAGATTACCTCCGGTGCCGGGTAATCCACAGCGCGGGCAGCAGGGCGGTGCGGCGGGCAAATGTCTGAGGCACAGACTGCAAATGCCCTGTATCGCCAGATGGAGCGGACACTGACATAGCCAACAGCGGCTGGCAATTGTTAGCATAGCGGCGGGTTCCTTGTGCCATTTTTATGGATTGAACAATCAGACTGACACGGACAATACGCTATGAATACGCTTTACCGGGAGACAATCGGCGAAGGAGATCGCCATCTTGTGCTGCTTCACGGATGGGGACTGAACGCCGGGGTCTGGCGTTACACGGCGGAGCGACTTGCGCCGCATTTTTGTCTGCACCTGATCGACCTGCCGGGCTATGGCCGCAGTAAAGGTTTTGGGGCGCTGACGCTGGAAGAAATGGCTGATTTGGTACTGTCTGCCATGCCGCAAAAGGCTTCGCTGGTGGGCTGGTCGCTGGGCGGACTGGTCGCCAGCCAGATTGCGCTGAGCGCGCCGCAGCGCGTGGAAAAACTGATTACCGTGGCATCTTCGCCTTGCTTTACCGCGAATGACAACTGGCCGGGCATCCGCCCCGATGTGTTGCAGGGATTCCAGCATCAGCTAAGTGAAGATTTTCAGCGTACGGTCGAGCGTTTTCTGGCGTTGCAGACGCTCGGCAGCAACAGCGCCCGTCAGGATGCCCGTTTGCTGAAATCAATTGTTTTGAATCTGCCAATGCCGCCCGCAGAAGTGCTCAACGGTGGGCTGGAGATTTTACGTACAGCCGATTTACGTGAGTCAATGACGACGCTGACCTTGCCGGTACTGCGTATTTACGGCGCGCTCGACGGGCTGGTGCCGAGAAAAATCGTGCCGTTACTGGATGCTTTACTGCCTGATTCTCACTCGGAAATCATTGAAAAAGCAGCCCATGCGCCCTTTATCTCGCACCCGGATGCTTTTTGTGAAATTGTCGAACGCTTTCTGATTGCAGACTGAAAACCAATGTAAAAATATTTGTCAAAATTCTGGCTAATTCCCAAGGGTGACTAATACTTAAGCCGATAGATGCCGGAGGTGAGAGGGGGAAATTTTCCATCGCCCGTTTGTGTCTCTGGGGAGAAATCTGGTGGTTGACCAGGAAGGTTCGTGCCAGCACAGATTCACCTGCCGTTCATATCTTGACTGCTTTCTTTCAAAACTATTCATCCAATTTAGAGGTAATGTCATGAAATCAAATAAAATTATTATTGCAGCCGTTCTGGCAGGTTTGTTCTCTGTGAACGCAATGGCCGCAGAGATGATCACCAAAGAAGAAGCTAAAGATAAGGGTTACACCAGCCTGGGCGTGGTAACAACCAGCAATGAATACACTGCGCCAATGGATGCTAAAGATGAGCTGTCCAAACTGGCTGATGAAAAAGGCGGGAAATATTACGTCGTGATCGCCGCGCAGGAGAAAAAGAAAATCACTGCGACCGCAGAAGTTTTCAAATAATCTTCTTATCTGCAAAAAAGGGATGCCATGCGCATCCCTTTTTTTCACCTGTTTTTGAGGGATACCTCCCATTCTTTGTTTTGTATCAAACTGTTTTTAAAGAATTCCCTTCAATCGTTACTCTCAGAGTAACGAAGTGTCCGCCGCCTTCATTGATGGTTATCTCGGCCCTTCCTACACTTAACACGCTAACTAAACAGGTCAAATGTGATGCAACCGCCACTTGACTGAACTTCCCACCGTCCTCTTTGTTTCATCACGTCGGGAAATCTTCAGCAAGCTCAACCCAGGGAGGTTTGGCATGCCGCAACATCCGCAGACCACGAAAGTGTGGGACACCCGCCGCAGCGAAAAACAACGGCGTATCGACAGTGTCCGTTCCGTGGCCGAGGGTAAAGTTTTACCCACTGATAAAATTATTGCTGTCCTCGAAACGCTGATTGCCTCCGGTGACCGCGTGGTGATGGAAGGTAACAACCAAAAACAAGCTGACTTTCTTTCCCGTTCACTGGCAAAAGTGAACCCTGAAAAGCTGCATGACTTACATATGATCATGCCGAGCGTCAGCCGTGCTGAACATCTGGATCTCTTCGAACGCGGCATCGCCCGCAAGCTCGATTTCGCTTTCTCCGGCCCGCAAAGCCTGCGTATCGCGCAACTGCTTGAAGATGGTCAGATGGAAATCGGCGCGATCCACACGTACATCGAACTGTATTCTCGTCTTTACGTCGATCTGGTGCCAAACATCGCCCTGATCGCCGGCTTTAAAGCAGACCGCAAAGGTAACCTTTATACCGGCGCAAGCACCGAAGATACGCCAGCGCTGGTCGAAGCCGCGGCCTTTAAAAACGGCATCGTGATTGCGCAGGTCAACGAACTGGTAGATGAAGAAACCGACCTGCCGCGCGTTGATATTCCGGGCGACTGGATTGATTTCGTGGTTGTCGCGGACAAGCCATTCTTCATCGAACCGCTGTTCACCCGTGACCCGCGTCTGATTAAACCGGTTCACGTGCTGATGGCGATGATGGCGATTAAAGGCATCTACGCCAAACACAACGTGCAGTCGCTGAACCACGGTATCGGGTTTAACACCGCGGCGATCGAACTGCTGTTGCCGACTTACGGCGAACAACTCGGCCTGCGCGGCAAAATCTGTAAACACTGGACGCTGAACCCGCATCCGACGCTGATCCCGGCTATTGAAAGCGGCTGGGTCGACACCGTTCACTGCTTCGGCGGCGAACTCGGGATGGAAGAGTATATCCGTGCCCGTCCGGACGTGTTCTTCACCGGCTCTGACGGTTCCATGCGTTCCAACCGTGCGTTCTGCCAGCTGGCAGGTCAGTACGCGGTCGATATGTTCATCGGTTCAACGTTGCAGGTCGATGGTCTGGCGAACTCGTCCACCGTCACCCGCGGTCGTCTGGCCGGTTTCGGTGGCGCACCAAACATGGGCCATGACCCGCACGGTCGCCGTCACTCCACGCCAGCCTGGCTCGACATGATTGAAGAGCCGGATCCGATGGCGCGCGGTAAAAAACTGGTCGTACAGATGGTGGAAACCTTCCAGGCCGGTGGCAAACCGACGTTCGTTGAAAAACTCGAAGCGGTCGATGTGGGTAAAGAATCGGGAATGCCGCTGGCACCGGTGATGATTTACGGCGACGACGTGACGCACGTGCTGACCGAAGAGGGGATCGCCTATCTGTACCGCGCCCGTTCTCTGGAAGAGCGCCGGGCGATGGTCGCTGCGGTTGCCGGTATCACTGACATTGGTCTGGGCGTTGACGCCAAACGCGTCGCCGACCTGCGCCGTCAGGAACTGGTGGTCTTCCCGGAAGACATGGGGATTCGCCGCACCGACGCCACCCGCTCTTTACTGGCGGCTGGCAGCGTGAGCGAACTGGTCGACTGGTCCGGCGGTTTGTATAACCCGCCTGCCAAATTCCGCAGCTGGTAATCACGATGCCGCAAACTTTAACGATTGGCGCTGTACTGACAGCGGAAGAACTGGCCGAAAGGCTGGCAGAAACGGCGACGCAGGCGCTGATCGACGAAGCGCGGCTTAGCCCGAAACCGGGGCTGGTCGACAGCCGGAGTTCCGGCGCACATCAGGATTTAACGTTGGACCTGATGGTGCGTTCGGCGCGCAGCCTGACATCCACTTTCTATTTGCTGGCCTTACACAGCTGGCAGCGCCCGGCGGATATCGCCCTGCGTCAGGAAGTGGGCCGTTTAGGTCGTGCCGGTGAAGCACAGATGATGGCCGAAACCGGCGGAGTGAATACTCACCGGGGCGCTATCTGGGCGATGGGGTTGCTGGTCAGCGCCGTCGCCATGCAGCCGGAAGCTTTGCTGCCGCAAACTATTGCGCAGCGCGCTGCGAAAATTGCGGCGTTACCCGACGCTTTCAGCCCGAAAAAATTCAGTAAAGGTTCGCACGCCGTGCAGCGTTATCAGGTGCCGGGTGCCCGTGAAGAAGCACAAAGTGGTTTTCCGCACATTATTGAGCGGGCGCTGCCGCAGCTCCATCACAGCCGGACACGCGGTGCGGGCGAAAGCGAAGCACAGGTCGATGCCTTACTGGCGGTGATGACCACGCTTGCCGATACCTGTGTGCTGTCACGCGGCGGTTTGCCGGCGCTCAAAGCCATGCATCAGGGCGCGCGGGCGGTGCTGGCAGCCGGTGGCACCGGCACGATGGCAGGCAAACTACGGTTGCGCCATCTGGAACAGCGGATGCTGGCCGATAACACGTCGCCCGGCGGTGCCGCCGATTTACTGGCTGCGACGCTGTTCCTCGACCGCGTAAGCGTGGTCTGACTGAACCGGATACGAATTTACTAACATCAGTACAAAGAGGTGTTATGGAACGTTTTGAATTTAACTACCCGGCGGCAAAAGCGCTGCCAGGCCGCGCCGAAGCTGGCGTGGTGGGTTCCGGCGATTTAGAATCGCTGTATGAACCAAAAGCAGCAACTGAGCTGAAAATTATTGTCACAACCTCCGTCGATGGCAGCCACAGCCTGTGGCAGCACTTTTTCGACCGTCTGAACGCACTGCGTGAATTACCGGCAGGCCGTCTGGACATTAATGATTTTGGCGCCACACCAGGGGTTGCCCGTCTGCGTATCGAACAGGTCTTTGAGGAGGCTGAAAATGCCAACTGATACTGATCAGAGCTTTATCGAACTGAGCGCCCGTCAGCGCGCCCGCAAATTGCTGGACGCCGGGACTTTCCGCGAACTGCTCGGGCCGTTCGAACGCGTGATGTCTCCGTGGCTGGAACCGCAGGGCATTGTTCCGCAGGCCGACGACGGCATGGTGGTGGCGAAGGGCCAGATTAACGGTCAGCCCGCGGTGGTGGTCGCCATTGAAGGGAGTTTCCAGGGCGGCAGTATGGGCGAAGTGTCCGGTGCCAAAATGGCCGCAGCGCTGGAACTGGCCGCAGAAGATAACCGCAACGGCATTCCGACGCAGGCGGTTCTGCTGCTCGAAACCGGCGGTGTGCGTTTACAGGAAGCCAATCTTGGGCTGGCGGCGATCGCGGATATTCACGCTGCAATTGTCGATTTACGCCGCTATACGCCGGTGATTGGCGTGGTGGCCGGTACAGTCGGTTGCTTTGGCGGGATGTCGATTGCCGCTGCGCTGTGTAGTTATCTGATTGTGACCCGCGAAGCCCGTCTGGGTCTGAACGGTCCGCAGGTTATTGAGCAGGAAGCCGGTATCTATGAATACGATTCCCGCGACCGTCCGTTTATCTGGAGCATGACCGGTGGCGAAGTGCGCTATCACAGCGGCTTTGTCGATGCGCTGGTGAAAGATTCTCTCGCTGAGGTGAAATCCAGCGTACTGGGCTTCATCAAAAAAGGCGTTCCGGCCACACATCGTTCTGATAATTATGATTATTACCTGCCAAAACTGACCGGTTTTGACACCGCGCAGCAGGCCAGCCGTGAAGTGACGGAAGCCCTGTTTAACCGGGAGGATCGCGCATGAGCACTTACAATAACAACGTCGTCAGCCGGGGTGATTACTGGTTTGCCGAACTGACCAAAGAGGCTACTCCGGTCAGCGGTCTTTGCCCTTCGGTGAAAGCCGCCGATGGCAAACTCAACGATCAGGCTGTCCGTTTCATTACGGTCGTGCCGGATAAAAATAATCAGTATCCGCGCGCAGCGGGCGGTGAAGTCGGTCTGCTGGAAGGCTGGACGCTGGCAAAAGTCGTTAACGACGCCATTGCCGCTGATGCGAACTCCGACACCAAACGCGCCATCGTGGCAGTGATTGATGTGCCAAGTCAGGCTTATGGCCGTCGCGAAGAAGCGTTTGGTATTCATCAGGCGCTGGCCGGTGCCGCAGGCGCTTACGCCAAAGCCCGTCTGGCCGGACATCCGGTGGTCGGTCTGATTGTGGGTAAAGCGATGTCTGGTGCGTTTCTGGCGCACGGTTATCAGGCCAACAAGCTGATCGCCTTCAAAAACAACGGCGTCATGATCCATGCGATGGGGAAAGAATCCGCCGCACGCATCACGTTACGCTCTGTGGATGCGCTGGAAAAACTGGCCGCAACCATCCCGCCGATGGCTTATGACATCGAAAACTACGCCACTCTGGGGCTGCTGTCGCAATTACTCGACATCGCAAACCCGGACAGTGCAACGCCCGACGACATCACCAGCGTACAAAACGCTGTCTGGCAGAACATCCAGGACGCCCGCAAAGAAGGCGTTAGCCTCAGCAACCGTCTGGGTGCAGAAAACCGCGCAAGTTCGCAGCGCGTTCGCCAACTGATGCGTCAGGAATGGTAATTCATTAACAAAACTTTCAGTCTCAACCGGTAACGCACCTGCAAACAGCGTGACGCAGCCGCATTGCGGGTTCCGCCCTGACATTTTGGTCAGGGCGAGGATCTGCTGTTGTCTGCAACTGGACTGTCATACTTAAAAAAACATCGCACCGGCGCCGACTGAGCATTCAATTTGCCTCAGGAAAAACGCTATGACTTACGTAATATTGCACGCGCTTGCCCCTATTTTCGTCATCATGATCCTCGGTTTTTATGCCGGGAAAGCGAAAATGGTGGATAACCAGAACGTCTCTTTACTGAATATATTTGTGATGGATTTTGCTTTACCCGCTGCGTTGTTTGCAGCGACAGTACAAACGCCGTGGTCCGGCATTGTCGAACAGTCACCGCTGATTCTGGTGCTGGTGCTGGCGATGTGGATCACCTATGCGGCGATTTATTTTGTGTGCACCAAAGTGTTCAAGAAATCTCCGCAGGATGCTGCTGTCCTGACGCTGACCGTCGCACTGCCAAACTATGCGGCGCTCGGTTTGCCTATCCTGAGCAGCGTGATGGGCGACGCGCCGTCAACGTCACTTTCTGTCGCGGTCTCTATTGCCTGCGGTTCCGTGCTGATGACACCGTTCTGCCTGCTGATTCTGGAACGTGAAAAAGCGCGTCTGAGCGGCGAAAATCAGGGTTCATCTCTGGCACTGTTGCCGGTTCTGATGTGGCGTTCAGTGAAGAAACCGATCGTCTGGGCACCGCTTCTGGGTGTGATTCTGGCGGCATTTGGCATTAAAATGCCGGAAATCTTCCTGGCATCAATCAAACCGCTGGGCCTGTCAGCGACCGCGTCTGCGCTGTTCCTGACCGGTGTTATCCTGTCAGCCCGTAAGCTGAAAATTAACGGTCCGGTGTTGTTGTCCTGCGTCGCGAAAAACCTGGTTCAGCCGTTTATCGCCTGGGGTCTGGTTCTGGCGTTCGGCCTGAGTGGTCAGGTGGCGGTGACCGCAATCCTGATGATTGCGCTGTCTGCCGGTTTCTTCGGTATCGTGTTCGGCAACCGTTTCGGCGTTCAGTCTCCGGATGCAGAAGCTTCACTGCTGATCAGTTCCGTGTTGTGTATCGTGACATTGCCGCTGTTTATTTCCCTGACAGCCGCGCTTCACTAAGCATAAAGGAGTGAATATGTGTGACCCGCGTGCCCATGATTTTGTCTGGATAAGCGACCGTTCAGCGCTGCAAAACGACGACACGTTACCCGCGTGGGTAAACACCGGCTGGCGCACGTCGCTGCCGCTGGTGGTGCGTCGTGATATGCGTGCTGATGGTGCTGTTCCGGTGGGTATTCGCGGCATGGCACGTATTCAGCGCGCCGCCGCCTGGGTTGACCCGGCGGCGGTGGTTCGGGTTGTCACGCCCGAATCGCTGGTCAGCGACGTTAACGTTTTACTGCATTCGCCGTTTGTTTCACAGCAACCGGTGCAGGCGCTGATCACGTTAAGCAGCCTGAAACTTCCTTTCCCGTGGGGCGTGACCGGCAGCTGTGCCTACGCGCTGGTCAGTGATCTGCCGGTGATGCACGCTGACAGCGATCTGGATTTGCTGGTGCGTTGCGACACACCGGTGGACGCCTCCCGGTTCTCTGATTTTTTCGACCAGCTTCAGCGGCTGCCTTGCCGCGCCGATGTCCAGATTAATACACCTCAGGGTGGATTTGCCCTCAGCGAATGGCTGCGGGGTGGCGAGGTGATGCTGAAAACAGCATCAGGCCCGCGACGGGTGCGTGACCCGTGGCAACTGTCAGCCGACTGAACCCGGCCAAAAGAAGCAAGGAGCACGATGAAAATCCTATTTACCTTCCCCGGACAGGGGCCGCAGGTGCCGCAAATGTTGCACCGTTTGCCGGATAATTCGCTCACGCATTCCCTCATTGAACAGGCCAGCAATGCGCTTGCCGAAGATGTTCTGCTGCTCGATACCGCAGAGGCTTTACGTTCAACCCGCGCGGTTCAGCTGAGTTTGCTGATTGCCGGTGTGGTCTGGGCGAAGCAGTGTCAGGCCGAAGGTATTGAGGCAGATTTTTGCAGCGGACTGTCGATTGGCGCATTCCCCGCCGCGGTGATTGCCGGTGCGCTCGGTTTTGAGGATGCCGTCCGGCTGGTCGCCCTGCGTGGTGAACTGATGCAACAGGCTTATCCGCAGGGCTTTGGTCTTTCCGCCATTACCGGTTTGCAGCAAAGCCAGATTGAAGCGCTGGTAGCGCAGGTCAACAGCGCCGAATCCCCGGTATATCTCGCCAATATCAATGCCGAAGACCAGCTGGTGATTGCCGGCAGCGACGACGCGATGGCGCAGGTCATGCAGCTCGCCAAAGGGCTCGGCGCGCAGAAAACCCATCAGCTGGCAGTCAGCGTGCCGTCGCATTGTGCGCTGCTGGAGGAACCGGCGGCTAAGCTGGTCGAGGCGTTTAAAGAGATTCATATTTCCCGCCCGACCTGCGGTTATCTCAGCGGAACGACCGGGCGCGTGTACTGGCAGCCGGAAAAAATTTCCGACGATCTGGCGATGAATATGGCGCGTACCGTGAACTGGCGTGATGCCATGGTTGCGGCTTATCAGCGCGATGTGCGGCTGGCGATTGAAATGCCGCCGGGCGCAGTGCTGACTGGCCTCACCCGACGCGCGATGGAGCAGGGCGAGGCGCTGTCTTTGTGCCAGTCAGGGATGCATGTTGCGGGACGTCTCGCAGCGCGGCTGCGCGAAAACGAACGCTGATTAAAGGCATGATAGGTTGGGGGTGAAACGCGTTGCGCTGTTTGATAATTGCGCAGCGTGCTAATGTCTAACCACTCTGAACGAAGGGATATCATGCCAGTTTTAATTCGCGGGGATTCGCAAATGATCGTGCTTGAAAGATCGTACAGTCCGGCCACTCTGGCCAGACGGTTTGAAGTCATTGATGAAATACGTTTCAACAACATAGATATGTTGGTCATCTATGATGAAAAAATTCCATTTATCGCCATTGCCGAAGCACAAACCAGAACCGATAACCGGGGGGAAAACCGACACCATGTGGTGGCTACTCTGGAACTTGCCCGCAGGGAAAATAGCGATGAAATGCTCGAGGTGCGTCAGTTTTGGGAAGACGACAAAGCGTTTCAGGTGGAAGGTGTGGTGGTTAACTCCGGAATGCGCGATTACCGTTTAGCGACATTGTTGTATGAAACGCTGGTGGTAAAAAAGCATCTTACATTGATGAGTGATAACGATCATTACTCCGGGGGTCGCGCCCTGTGGAAGCGTCTTGCTCAGGATTCAGCCGGATTATTGGTTTTCATACTCGATACAGAGAAAGGGCAATTTTACCCTTATGACGGTTCGAAAATGCGTTATGACGGCGTGAGCATTCCGGAATCTGCCATCTGGAGTTCCCATCCGGATCAAACGCACTGGCCGGTCGTGTTGATTGCGCAAAACAACAAGCGTCTGTCAGCGCTTTCTGCTTGCTAGCGCGTACATCCGGCTTTCAGCAGCGAGGGCGAGAAGATTAGGATCGTGCTCGCGGCTGTGCGGGAAGACCAGCGAAATGGTCTGACGCATCTGATAGGCTTCAGCCAGCGGCAGGAGTTTCACCGTATTTTCATACACACCTTTCATCCTGCCGGGAATGAGCGTGTAGCCAACACCCGCCTGTACCAGACTCAGCATTGAAAAAATATCGTTTACCCGTGTGACAATGTCCGGCTCAAAACCGGCGACCTGAAAGGCTTCCTGAAAGCCGTGGTAAGTGGCGAATCCTTCGGCCAGGGAAACGAATTTTTTCTGCTTAAAATCGCGCAAATCAGCCGTGCCTTCGCAGGCCAGTTCTGCGCTGGCAGGGGCGGCGAGAAAAATATCGTCCTGAAACAGCGGCAGCTGATCGTAGCGCTGGGCATCCACGCTCGAATCACTGGTCGAAATCAGAATGGCATCCAGCAGGCCGTCTTCCAGCTTTTGCAGCAAATCATTATTGGAGCCCATCACCAGTTCCAGTTCAAGCTCCGGTCTGCGCAGTTTCAGCCCCATGATCAGGCGCGGGATAGTTTCCAGCGTCAGCGAATACAGCGTGCCGACTTTCAGACGTTTATCGCCAAAACCCGCGGCGCGCTGCGTGGCCTGAATGCCGTGTTCCATCTGCTCAATCACCTGCGTGGCATGTTCCAGTAACGCTTCGGCGGCGGGCAGCGGCAGCAGATTACGTCCGCGATGGATAAACAACGGGCAGCGCAAACCTTCCTCCAGAGAATGCAGGGCGCGATGCACACTGACGCTGCTCAGGCCGAGTTGTTCGGCTGCGCGGGTGATGTTCTGCTTTTCCATGTAAGCGAGGAAAATTTCAAGTTTACGGAAGGTGATTTCGCTGTCGATCATGCAGGCTCCTGCGGCGCTTTGATGGCCGTTGTGGCATGCCGATGATAACTGAATAGCCGCAGCGCGACTATTCAGTAAGGGCGAAAGCCCGGTGTCAGAGGACGACGTGTCTTAATTAATGAGCATATAGGAAACCGTCAGGCATTTTTTGCCGTCGGCGCAGCTTTTACAACTGCCGCTCAGACAGCTGTCATCGGCTTCGATGGCTTCCGCTTTTCGCATCGCCACCAACCGTTCGAGCATGGCCTGCACCAGCGGCCGCGGCGCGTTGAGTAGCTGGCTAAGCTGGCGGGCATCTGCCCGGCCAGCCAGTGCGAGAGAATCACGAACCTCAATCAGCGTAGTCATCGTATCTCCTAGTGGCAGTCGTTGCCGGTCGCCGGTTCGCAACAGGCCGCAACATTACGCGGCTGCAAATGAACGCTGACACGGCTGCGAGCTTTGCGCAGGCAGGTAAGAACGATAGCGTTAAACAGCAAAACGATAAGTATAACGCCCGAACTGTACGCCGGATGGTTGCTGAAAGTAGCCACCTGATAGAACAGGGTCGCCAGGGAATACGCCACGTTCAGTCCCCAGAAGATGGAGAACGTCATCCAGCTGCGGCTGGTTTCGCGGGCAATCGCGCCCATGACCGACACGCAAGGCACGTACAGCAGCACGAAAATCAGATAGCTGTAAGCCGAAATGGCGGTACCAAATTTTGTGCTCATCACGCCCATCGAACTGACGCCCATTTCTCCATCGCCTTTACTGGCTTCGATCGGGTTAGAAAGCACGCTGACGCTGAACGTGTCTTTCAGGCCCTGCCACGTTTGTTCTACGGCACCCCCGAGTTCAGCGAGCAGATGGAAGTTTGCTGCGTCGAATTCCTCATTGTGGATATGTTCTGCGGTGTACAGCGTATTGAGCGTACCGACGACCACTTCTTTCGCCATCGCGCCGGTCACCAGGCCAACCGTCGCCTGCCAGTTATCGGCGTGCACGCCCATCGGTGCCAGCACCGGCGTCAGCACTTTACTGACCGAAGCCAGTGCGGAGTCATTGATGTTATCCACCGCCCGACCGCTGAAAGAGAAGCTGTTTAGTGCGCCGATAAAAATACTCGCAATCACAATGACTTTACCGGCGCGCAGCACGAAACCTTTCAGACGCTGCCAGGTTTGCAGTAACAGACTTTTCAGATGGGGAACGTGATACACCGGCAGTTCCATGACAAACGGCGACGCTTCACCGCGCATGATGGTGTATTTGAGCAGCAGGCCGGTGAGGATGGCGACGACAATACCCAGCAGATACAGTGAGAAGACGACGGACGCGCCGTCCTGCCCGAAGAACGCCGCAGAGAATACGGCGAAGATCGCCAGTCGTGCGCCACAGGACATAAACGGCGCCATCATGACGGTGATCAGACGTTCGCGGGGCGCATCCAGCGTACGGGCACCCATAATGGACGGCACGTTACAGCCGAAACCGACAATCAGCGGCACGAAAGATTTACCCGGCAGGCCAAGCGACTGCATCAGGCGGTCCATCACAAACGCTGCGCGGGCCATATAACCTGAGTCTTCAAGGAAGGAAAGGAACAGATACATCATGCCGATTTGCGGCACCAGCGGGAGCACGGTGTTGATACCACCACCGACGCCCTGAGCAAGGAAAATGGTCAGCCACTGCGGGAAGTGCAGGGTGAAGCCCACCCATTGCATCCCCTGAATGAAAATTGCTGCGGAGCCGATGTCGAAAATCGGTTGCAACGCGCCGCCGATATTAATCGCCAGCACGAACATCAGGTACATCACCAGCAGGAAGATGGGGACACCGAGGAAACGGTTGAGGATCACGCGATCCAACACCTGCGTCAGTTTGTTGGGCGCGGTGAGGTGCGAGTTACTGACGTCCGCGCACAGCGACGCAATGCTCTGATAGCGCGCGTCGGCAATCAGCAGCGCCGGATCTTCCAGCTTTTGCTCCGCCAGACGGGCTTTCACCTGCGGCAATAATCCCTGCGCATTACCTGCGTGCGTCTGGCTGTAAATATCCCCTTCGAGGATTTGCAAAGCCAGCCAGCGACGCTGTTGCAGCGCCATGTCCTGCGGCATTTCTGCGGCCAGCACGTCCACTTCCTGTTGCAGCACCGGATGATATTTCACGCGTTCAAGCTTTGCCACTTGCGGCAATGCGTCGATGGCGGCTTTCAGTTCTTTGATACCACTGGCGCGGGTAGAAACCAAAGCAATAACCGGACAGCCAAGGCGCGCAGACAGCGCCGGGATATCAATATTGATGTTCTGGATTTTGGCGATGTCGAGCATGTTCAGTGCGACGATGCAGGGCACACCAAGCTCGAGAAGTTGCAGTGTCAGGTATAAATTGCGCTCAAGGTTTGAGGCATCCACGACGTTAATCATCAGATCCGCGTCGCCGCTCAGAATGTAATGGCAGGCAATTTGCTCATCGAGCGAGGTTTGTTCGGAAATGGTGGTCAGCGAATAGGTACCGGGCAAATCGACCAGCGTAATCTGGTGATCTGCGGTGGCGAACTGGCCTTCTTTACGTTCGACGGTGACACCAGCCCAGTTCCCGACACGCTGGCGTGAACCGGTTAACTGGTTGAAAAGAGTCGTTTTACCTGAGTTTGGATTTCCAATCAGGCCAATAGTCAGTGCTTTCATACGTTCAGATCTACGTGTGAGAAAGGGAAAAAACGCGGAAAACCTTCAGAGGCCGCGCTAAACAATCTTGCAAAAAGCATTCATCAGTAAAAATCAGGCCAGGATCTCAAGCTTGAGCAGGTCGAGGTCTTTTTTGCGCACGACCAGACTGGTGCGGCGGGTTTCGATTTGCACCGGATCGCCCATCGGCGCTACGCGGATGATGTTGAAGAAAGACCCCGGAAGCATGCCGAGAGACAGCAGTTTCTGACGATAAGCCGGGCTGATTTCATGAGAAAAGCCGGTGATTTTGTAAGCACGTTTTGATTGAAGTTGCATAGTTCCTCGCGAAGCGTTCAGGCATTTATGGGGGCCGCGTGACAAATGTTACGCCGCGCTTCCATGCCCGTTGATCTCACTTAACTGCGATTATTGTGGCAAAAAGAACTGCTCAGAAATTGTCCCTGGTGCGAAATTGCCAGCCTTTGGCTGACGGCGTATTGAATACGCAAAGAAGTACAAACGAGAATAGTTATCATAATTAGTACGCGTGTGGAGACAAAAGAAAAGAGGTTGACCTCTTCACGGGTATCTCCACCGCGAGGCTATGCTATGCCTGTGGGACATCTGTTTTATTGATTTACCTCAGTGATTGATTCATTAGGATTGAGTTTAAAAAGTGTCGAAAAAAGATACATAAAAAAAGCCGCTGGTTATCAGCGGCTTTCGTTTGATAGGTGAAAAGGTAGAAATTAGCGTTTTTTACCCATCGCGGCGGCCAGCGCATCGGCCATCGCATTATTGCCCGCTGGCGCGGCATTGCGGCCCGCCGGTTTGTTGGGTGTATGACGTTTCTGATTGTCGCGTGACTCTGAAGCTGGCGCGGCAGAACGGCGTGCAGGCGCTTCACCCGGTTGTTCGTCCAGACGCATGGTCAGCGCGATACGTTTACGCTGCAAATCAACTTCCATCACTTTGACTTTAACGATATCGCCAGCTTTCACCACGGTGTGCGGATCTTCGACGAATTTGTTCGCCAGTGAAGAAATGTGTACCAGTCCGTCCTGATGAACGCCGATATCCACGAACGCACCGAAGTTGGTGACGTTAGTGACCGAGCCTTCAAGGATCATGCCCGGCATCAGGTCATTCATGGTCTCCACGCCATCGGCAAAGGTCGCGGTTTTGAACTCAGGACGCGGATCGTGCCCCGGTTTTTCCAGCTCTTTGATGATGTCAGTAACGGTCGGCACGCCGAACTGCTCGTCAGTGAATTCGCTGGCTTTCAGGCTGCGCAGCACATTCGAATCGCCCATCAGCTCTTTCAGCGCCAGCTGCGTCGCCGCCAGAATCCTTTCGACCACCGGATAGGTTTCCGGGTGAACCGTTGAAGCGTCCAGCGGGTTATCGCCGTGGTTAATACGCAGGAAGCCCGCGCACTGTTCGAAGGCTTTTGGCCCCAGACGGCTGACTTTCAGCAGCTGTTCACGGTTGCGGAACTGACCGTTTTCGTCGCGCCAGTTAACGATATTCTGCGCCATCATGCGGGTCAGACCGGCCACGCGGGTCAGCAGTGGAACGGACGCGGTATTGAGATCCACGCCCACCGCGTTCACGCAGTCTTCGACCACGGTATCGAGTTTTTTCGCCAACAGGCTCTGGCTGACGTCGTGCTGATACTGGCCGACACCTATGGATTTCGGGTCGATTTTCACCAGTTCCGCCAGCGGATCCTGCAACCGGCGCGCGATAGAAACTGCGCCACGAATGGAAACATCCAGATCCGGGAATTCCAGCGCCGCCAGTTCGGAAGCGGAATACACCGACGCACCGGCTTCACTCACAATCACTTTCTGCGCTTTTACCGCCGGGAACTGATTTTGCAGCTCGAGGAAGAAACGCTCAGTCTCGCGGGAAGCGGTACCGTTACCGATAGCCACCAGTTCGACATTATGTTTGATGCACAGCGCAGCAACCTGTTGTGCCGCCTTCGCTGCCTGACCGGTATGGGGATAAACGGTATCGATATCCACCAGTTTGCCGGTGTTATCCACAACGGCGACTTTCACACCGGTACGTAAACCCGGATCGAGGCCCATGGTGGCGCGCATTCCGGCCGGTGCGGCCATCAGCAAATCATGCATGTTGCGGGCGAAAACATTAATCGCTTCATCTTCGGCGCGTTCACGCACGGTACCCATCAGTTCGGTTTCGAGGTGCAGCAGCACTTTGATGCGCCACGTCCAGTTCACCACCACGCGACGCCAGACGTCGGCCGGGGCGTTGTTTAGCCGCAGGCCAAGATGGTCGATAATAATTTGTTCGGCGTAACTTTCTTTCGGCGGTTCGTCATGCTGCGGATCGGCATTCAGCGCCAGCTGTAAGACGCCTTCGTTGCGGCCGCGGAACATGGCCAGCGCACGGTGGGAAGGCACCTGAGAAATCGGTTCGTGGTGATCGAAGTAATCGCGAAATTTCGCGCCTTCCTGCTCTTTGCCATCGACCATGCGGGAGGTCAGATGGGCGTTTTTCCACAGGTAATCACGGACTTTCGCCAGCAGTGACGCATCTTCAGCGAAACGCTCCATCAGAATGTAGCGGGCGCCATCGAGCGCGGCTTTGGTATCGGCGACGCCTTTTTCGGCATCAACAAATTTAGCGGCGGTGGTTTCCGGCTCGTTCTGCGGTTCATTCCACAGCAGATCGGCCAGCGGTTCCAGTCCCGCTTCGATAGCGATTTGTCCACGCGTGCGGCGCTTCGGTTTGAATGGCAGATACAGGTCTTCCAGTTCGGTTTTGCTCAGCGTGGTATTAATGGCTTTTGCCAAATCGTCGCTGAGTTTGCCCTGATCTTCGATGGATTTGAGAATGGTCTGGCGGCGGTCTTCCAGCTCACGCAGATATCCCAGACGTGTGTCTAACTGACGCAACTGGGTATCATCCAACCCACCGGTGACTTCCTTACGATACCGCGCAATAAAGGGCACGGTATTACCTTCATCCAGCAGACGCACCACGGAAGCAACCTGCTCCGGGCGAACCTGCAATTCACTTGCGATAATGCGGCTCAGTTGATCATTCATAGGTCTGGTATCAGTTTTTCGTTAGTGAGTGACGTAAATACAGGGCACCGTTATACGATTTGAAGGCTGAAAATGCCAGCCGTCGGGACGATGTGCCTCACGTTTTGGGCGTTATCTGATTATTTGCCGTAGTCGATTTCATTGACGTACCAGGTCGCATCGCCGACCGGCGTGGTGACCACCAGACTGTCACCGACTTCCTTTTTCAGCAGCGCGCGCGCCATCGGGGAGTCGATAGAAATGTAGTCTTTACGGCCAAAGATTTCGTCATAACCGACGATGCGGAAACGCTTGATGTCGCCGTCGTCATTTTCCACTTCCACCCACGCGCCAAAGAACACTTTGCCGTCCTGTTGTGGCGAATAATCGACAATGCGCAGCTGTTCCAGACATTTGGTCAGATAGCGGATGCGGCGGTCGATTTCACGCAGGCGTTTCTTGTTGTACTGATAATCGGCATTTTCACTGCGGTCACCCAGACTGGCGGCCCAGGTCACCTTTTTGGTGACTTCCGGACGCTCTTCGCGCCACAGAAAATCCAGCTCAGTTTTGAGCTTGTCATAGCCTTCGCGGGTAATCAGTTTGGTCTTCATGTTACCTGTCGCCTTCCACACAGTTATCTTCCAATATCCTTCGCCATTGTTTCACACAATTGCGCCGCTGACAGTGCAGAAATTGGTCGAAAAAACTGTCGGGCTGCTACGCTTTATATGATGGCTTTTTAGTCGGATAGTTATTATCCTTCGCCGCGCTTCTTGCGAATTTTATATTCCGTAACACATTTCGCAATATTCTGAATTTCAAAATATTTTTCTTAAATATCACTTCAGATTATGGGTCATAGGGATTAGGGGTACAGTTACAAATGGATTTACTCAGATTCTTACTTCGTTTGCCTTTTACATTGATAAAAGGCCTCCTTCGCGCGATGGCTTTCATTTTAAGTCTGCTCGGGCGCGTCCTTAAACCTGTTGTCGGCAATATCGACTGGCGTGCGCCGGTCTGGTGGACGGCAATGTCCGGCTGGCTGAAGCGCGGATTTACGCGCATGGAAAGCGGTGTCGATAAACACCCGAAAGCCATCAGTCTGGCTATTCTGGTGTTGCTGTGCGCGGCAGGTGCGGGCGTTTACGGCTGGCACTGGTGGTTAAACCGTCCGCAGCCGATCGAACCGGCACCGATGGTGTATCAGGAAACCAGCGTGCGGGTCAGCAACCCGGAAGCGATTAATTATGCCGCGCAAAAAATTGCGCCTCAGCAGGCCATTTTTAATTTTAGAAATTCAGCTGCGCCGCTGACGGATGTCGGCAAAGTGGTCGAAAAAGGCATTTCGCTGAAACCGGCAACCGAAGGTGAATGGAAATGGATCAGCGGTTATACGCTGGTCTTTACGCCAAAAAATCCGCTGCCGATGGGCACAAAATACGAAGTGAGTTTTACGCCTGACGTACTGCTCGCGCCGCAAATCAAACTGGCGACCACGCGTTATGAATTCACAGCGCCTGCGTTCGATTATCAGTCCGGGACCGCCGAGTATTATCAGGACCCGCAGGATCCGCAAAAACGCAGCGCGATTTTCAACGTCAAATTCAATGCGCCGGTGGATGTGGCCAGTTTTGAGAAACAAATCTCTCTGGGCCTGAGCGAAGGGAAAGCCAAAACGGAATCCAAACTCAATTATTCCGTGGTCTACGACCAGAAAAAACTCAACGCCTGGGTGCATTCCGAACCGCTGAAATCGCTCGATCACGGCGGCTCTGTTCACATGACGATAGGCGAAGGCGTGAAGGCGTCGGTGGCATCAAATGCAACCACGCAGGCGCGTAACGTCTGGGTTTCCGTGCCAACGCTTTACAGCCTGGCCGTGAGTGACGCCAGCGCGCAGGTAGTCGATGCCGACGGCGCGAAAGGTCAGCGTGCGCTGATTATCGGGTTCAGCGATGCGGTGAAAGATAAAGATATCCGCCGCGCGGTAAAAGTCTGGTTGTTACCGCAGCACGATCCGAACGATTCAGACGCCGCAACCGGCCCGGACGATTACGCCAGCTGGAATGTGGACAGCGTCGAAAATAACGTGCTGGCGCAATCCACGCCGCTGAATATTCAGCTGAACGAAGCCGAAAGCGACTATCAGCCGCAGTTCAGTTTCCGCTTCGATGCACCGGCGCACCGCGCCATGCTGGTGGAGATCGACAATGTGCTGACGTCTTCCGGCGGCTATAAAATGCCGGAAAAAGTCTACCGCATTGTTGAAGTCCCGGATTATCCAAAGTCTCTGCAATTTATGTCGCAGGGTTCGCTGCTGTCGGTGAACGGTGACAAACAAATCAGCGTGGCCGCGCGTAACGTGCCGGGAATGCGTCTGGATATCAAACGCGTAATCCCGAGCCAGCTGCAACACATCGTGTCATTTAAAAGCCGTGAATATTCGTCGGCGGAATTTAACCGTCTGAATGACGAGTATTTTACCGAGCATTTCAAATATCAGACGGCGGTAAATAACGACAAGCCGGGTGAAGTGAATTATCAGGGCGTCGATCTTTCCCGTTATCTGTCCACCGATCCGAGTTCGCATCGCGGCGTATTCCTGCTGACGCTGTCGGAATGGGATCCGAAGAAGAAAGAAGAAAAACCTGCGACCGATGACGACGGTTATCAGTATCAGGATGACGATCAGAGCGAAGACGAAGCGCCGGTCGGCGATTCCCGCTTTGTGGTGGTTACCGATCTGGGGATTATTGCCAAGCGTTCGCAGGATAAAACCCGCGACGTATTTGTGCAGTCAATTCATAGCGGTACGCCGGTCAGCAACGCCAAAGTGTCGGTTATCGCGAAAAACGGCGTCACGCTGCTGACGCAAACCACCGGCGCTGACGGACATGTGCGTTTCCCGGCGCTGGATGTTTATACCAGCGAACGCCAGCCGGTGATGTTCCTGGTCGAAAAAGAGGGCGACGTATCCTGCCTGCCGACCGCAATAATGACCGCGGCCTCGATTTCTCGCGGTTCGACGTGGATGGCGAAGAAACCCCGAACGACCCGCGCACGCTGAGCAGTTATCTGTTCTCCGATCGTGGTGTTTATCGTCCGGGTGACACTTTCAACATCGGTCTGATCACCCGCGCCGCTGACTGGAGTATGGGCCTGGCCGGTGTTCCGGTGCGCGCTGAAATTCATGACCCTCGCGATAAGCTGATGAGCACAGTTCCGCTGACGCTTGGTGCCAGCGGTTTCAACGAACTGAGTTATACCACCGACGACAATTCACCGACCGGCGAATGGAACGTTTATCTGTACCTGATCGGCAAAGACAACGAATCTTCCGTGCTGCTGGGCCACACCTCAGTCAACGTGAAAGAGTTCGAGCCGGACCAGTTGAAAGTGAAACTGCAACTGACGCCGGAACGTAACCAGGGCTGGGTGAAACCGACGGAATTGCAGGCCAATATCGACGTGCAAAACCTGTTTGGTACACCAGCGCAGGATCGCCGCGTGACGTCGAAACTGACGCTGCGCCCGATGTATCCGAGTTTCGACGCGTTCCCGGACTATGCGTTTTACGAGAATCGCCAGAACAGCGACGGGTTTGAAACCAATCTGGAAGACCGCACGACTGGCGAAAAAGGCACGGCGAATATTCCGCTGGATCTGAAATCTTATGCCGATGCGACGTATCAGCTGCAACTGCTGTCAGAAGCCTTTGTGGCCGGTGGCGGGCGTTCAGTCTCTGCGACCGCACGGGTTCTGGTTTCGCCGTACGATTATCTGATTGGTGTGAAACCGGACGGCGATTTGGGGTACATCAACCGCGGCGCGGTTCGTCATCTGAACGTGATTGCCGTTGATCCGACCCTGAAACAGATTGCCCTGCCTGCGCTGAAAGTGGCGCTGATTGAACAGAAATACATTTCGGTTCTGACTAAGCAGGATTCCGGCGTTTATAAATATCAGTCGAAAATGAAGGAAGTGCAGCTTTCGGAACAACCGCTTTCGCTCACCGCGCAGGGCAACGACCTGACGCTGGCAACCGACAAACCGGGGGATTTCGTGCTGGTGGTAGAAGACGCGCAGGGCAAAGTGCTTAACCGTATTGCGTATACCGTCGCGGGCAACGCCAACCTCAGCCGTTCGCTGGATCGCAACGCCGAACTGAAGCTGAAACTCAATCAGGCGGAATATCAGCCGGGTGAGGAAATCGAGGTTTCCATCAACGCGCCTTATACCGGCAGCGGGCTGATCACCATCGAGAAAGATAAAGTTTACAGCTGGCAGTGGTTCCACACGGATACCACCAGTTCCGTGCAGAAAATTCGTGTGCCTGCGGGCATGGAAGGGAACGGCTACATCAACGTGCAATTTGTGCGTGATGTGAATTCCAATGAAATCTTTATGAGCCCGCTGAGTTACGGCGTGATGCCGTTTAAGATCAGCACCAAAGCGCGCCAGAACTATCTGGAAGTGGATGCGCCGGAAGTTATTAAGCCGGGCGAAAACCTGGCGATGACCGTCATGACTGATGGCCCGCAGCAGGTAGCATTGTTTGCCGTGGACGAAGGCATTTTGCAGGTGGCGCGTTATCGCCTGAAAGATCCGCTGGAGTATTTCTTCCGCAAACGTGAGCTGGGCGTGGAAAGTTCGCAAATCCTCGACCTGATCCTGCCGGAGTTCAGCAAGCTGATGCAGCTGGCGGCAGCGCCGGGCGGTGACGGCGGTGAAGGGCTGGATCTGAACGTCAATCCGTTCAAACGCAAGCGCGACAAACCCGTGGCGTACTGGTCGGGTATTACCGAAGTGAACGGCGAGAAGCAGTTTGATTATCAGGTGCCGGATTACTTCAACGGTAAAATCCGCGTGATGGCGATTTCCGTCACACCGGACAAAATCGGCAAAGCGCAAACCTCGGCGACAGTGCGCGATAACTTCATCATGACGCCAAACGTGCCCGCAATGGTCGCGCCGGGCGATGAGTTTGATGTCAGCGTCGGCGTGAGCAATAACCTCGAAGGACTGAACGGCAAGAGCGTGGCCATCTCCGTGCATCTGGCGGTGCCGCCGCAGCTGGAAGTGGTCGGTAAAGCGGATCAGAACCTGTCTCTGGCTGAAAAACGTGAAGGCGTGATTAATTTCCGTCTGCGCGCCAAAGCCGTGCCGGGCGATGCGCCGCTGGTCTTTGAAGCAACGTATGCCGATAAAACCAGTCGCCGCACCATCAGCACATCGGTTCGCCCGGCCATGCCGTTCCGCACGCAGTCAGTGATGGGGCGTATGAGCGGCAGCAGCCAGAACGTCGATAACCTGCGTCAGATGTTTGATGCCTATGCGGTGCGCAAAGCTGCGGTTTCCAACTCTCCGCTGGTGCTGACCAACTCTCCGCTGGTGCTGACCAACGGGCTTTCACAGTATCTGGCGGATTATCCGTATTACTGTTCTGAGCAGATTGTCAGCCGTTCGATTCCGATGATCCTCGAAGGTCAGCATCCGGAAATGAAAGGTTCGCTGAGTCAGGCGGATACAAGCAAAAAACTGAAAGACATGCTGGCGATCCTGCGTTCACGTCAGAACGACAGCGGCGCGATTGGCCTGTGGCGTTCGTCGCCGCAAACTGATCCGTTCGTCACACCTTACGTGGTGCAATATCTGCTGGAAGCCAAAGTTGCGGGCGTTGCATTACCGGCCGGTATGCTCGATGAAGCCAATGCGGCACTGCGCGAGCTGGCGGCCAGTCAGAGTGATGATTTGTACTCGCTGCGTCTGCGTCTGCGTGCCTGGGCAGTTTATCTGCTGACGCGTCAGGGTGAAATCACCACAAGTTCGCTGGCGTCGGTGCAGGACACGTTGCAACAACGCTATCCGGACACCTGGAAAACCGATCTCAGCGCGCTATATCTGGCCTCGTCCTATCGCATGCTGAAAATGGATGATGAAGCCAATACCTTGTTGCAGCCTACGTGGAAGCAGCTGAGTAAGGCGTATGACAAAGCCTGGTGGACGCAGAGTTACTTTGATCCGCTGGTTCAGGACGCGACGCGTTTGTATCTCATCACGCGCCACTTCCCGGAAAAAGTCTCCGCCATTCCGCCGCAGGTACTGGAAAATATGGTTAAAGCGCTGAAAGAGGAGCGTTATACGACCTATTCTTCGGCGATGAGCATTCTGGCGCTGGAGAGTTATTCGGCCGAAGTTGCGGCGCAGGCTACGGCACCGGACGCGCTGAAAATCACGCAGATCAGCAAAACCAAAAATGTTGAACCTCAGCTGATTTCCAGCGTTCAGGGGCTGTTTGCGAAAGCCAATTTCACGGCCGATGCGAAGGCATTACGCGTGGAAAATGGTAACGACGCACCGGCGTGGTACGTGGTGACGCAGGCCGGTTATGACCTCGCCGCGCCGAAGAAAGCCATTTCGCGCGGGCTGGAAATTACCCGTGATTACACCGATGAACAGGGTAAACCGGTCACACAAATTACGCTGGGACAGAAAATCAACGTACACCTGAAAATCCGCGCCAATTCGAAAGAAGGGCAGGATAATCTGGCGATTGTCGATTTGCTGCCGGGCGGATTTGAAGTGGTACAGCAATCGGCACCGGAACCGGAATCTGACAGCAGCGATGAGAGCAGCGATGCAGAAGCTTCTGCATCCTGGCAGTCACCGCTGGCAGCCTCTGGCTCGACGTGGGCACCGGATTACAGCGACATTCGCGAAGACCGCGTGGTCATTTACGGCAGCGCCAGCACCGATGTGCAGGAGTTTGTGTATCAGATCAAAGCCACCAACACCGGCAGTTTCATCATCCCACCGGCGTATGGCGAAGCGATGTATGACCGCGAAGTTCAGGCGCTGTCCGTCAGTGATCAAAAACTGGTGGTCGTCCCGGCAGATGAACCGGCTGTAGCTAAAAAATAATAGACCGCAGACTACGCCCCCGCTGTTTTGGCGGGGCGTAACTGACGCTGAGTAGCAAGATGAACACCACTCCTCCTTTTTTCAAAACAGCCAAACGCCTTCTGCAAAATATCGCCATGGCGGTTTTCTTACTGGCGCTGCTGCTTCTTGCGTGCCGCCTCTGGCCGCATCCGCCGCTTTCTCAGGGGCAACCTTTTTCATCCGTCTATTATGACCGGCAGGGTACGCTGATGCGCATCACGCTGGCGAATGACGATCGTTATCGCGTCTGGACGCCGCTGGAACAGGTTTCGCCGCTGGCGGTAAAAGGCCTGTTGCTGCACGAAGATCGCTGGTTTTACGTCAATCCGGGTTTCAATCCGTTCAGCCTGATGCGGGGTTTCTGGCGCAGTTATGTGGCGGGCGGAAAAATGCAGGGCGGTTCGACCATCACCATGCAACTGGCGCGGATGCACTGGCATCTCAATACCCGAACGCCGTCGGGCAAAATCATGCAGGTTTTACGCGCGATCCAGCTGGAACTGAGTTACTCCAAGCACGATATCCTCGAAGCCTATCTGAACTACGCGCCCTATGGCCGCAACATTGAAAGCATCGGCGCGGCCAGCCTGATTTATTTCGACAAAGCCCCGAAAGACCTGACATTGCCGGAAGCGCTGACGCTGGCCGTTTTGCCGCAATCTCCCAGTTACCGCATCGACGCCAAAACCGGCGTGCTGGGCACGGCACTGACGCAGGCGCGTAACCGGCTGTTTGGCCGCTGGCAGGCGCATTACGCGACCGACAGCAGCCAGATTTCATTGTTCAAACTGCCGCTGGCGCTGCGTCAGCCGGAGCAGATGCCGTACATCGCCCCGCACTTTATCGAGCAGCTTCGCCAGCAAAATCAGCAGATGGTTCAGACCGATAACCGCGTGGACACCACGCTGGACGCCGGTTTACAGCGGTTGATCGAGCGGCAGGTCAACGCCTTTATCACGCGCAATGAAAGCCGCGGGATCCATAATGCCGCCGCCCTGCTGGTGGATACCCGCGACATGGGCGTGCGGGCACTGGTGGGATCGGCGGATTATTATAACCGTGAAATTCAGGGGCAGGTGAACGGCACGAACGCCAAACGTTCGCCGGGCTCGGCGCTTAAGCCTTTTATTTACGCGCTGGGAATGGAGCAGGGCGTGTTGCATCCGATGACCATCCTGAAAGATGTGCCTTCGGCGTTTGGGGCTTATGCGCCGGAGAACTTTGACCGCCGTTTTCTCGGGCCGGTGACGGCGACCGACGCCCTGAACTTCAGCCGCAATATTCCGGCGGTGTACGTCGCTTCACAGCTGCGGCAGCCGACGTTCTACCAGTTTCTGCGGTTGTCCGGCATCGCGGATATGTCGAGCGAAAACCATTACGGCCTCTCGCTGGTGCTGGGCGGCGGTGAAGTGACGATGCAGGAACTGGCAAAACTGTATGCGCTGCTGGCGAACCGTGGTGTGCTGCAACCGCTGCGGATGCAAAAGAGCGATCAGGCTGTCGCGACGCCGGTCAGATTGCTCAGTGAGGAGGCCAGCTTTATGACGCTGGACATGCTGCGTCAGCACCGTCGCCCCGGTGATACGCTGGCTCAGCAGCCTTCCTCGTTGCCGGTTTACTGGAAAACCGGCACCTCGTGGGGGTTCCGAGATGCCTGGAGCGTGGGGATTTTCGGGCCGTACGTTCTGGTGGTCTGGGAAGGTAATTTCGACAGCAAAGGCAACAACGTCTTTGTGGGCGCTGAAGCCGCTGCACCGCTGTTCTTCAATATCATCGACAGTATTAATGCCAGCTATCCCGCTTTGCAGGAACCCCGGCATCCGTTCCCGAAACAGCTAAAACGGGTAGACATCTGTCTCGCCAGTGGGGATTTACCGACGCCGTGGTGCCAGCAAAAAGGCAAAACCTGGTTTATTCCCGGAAAATCACCGATCAAGGTCGATACGGTTTATCGCCCTGTCAGGCTGGATAAGCTGACCGGTGAAGTCGCGTGTCCGCCTTATGAAGAAAACGAAACCCGTACGGAAGTGTTCGAGTTCTGGCCGTCAGATCTGGCCAATGTGTTCGCTCAGGCGGGGCTGCCAAAGCGCAAACCACCGGTGAACCACTGTAAAGATGAGGGCGTGGAGGTCAGCGGAAATCCGCCACGCATTACGTCTCCCCTCAAAAATACGGTCTACACCCTGCGGCAATCGCAGCAAGGACGCGACAGGATTTCGTTTAACGCGGTGACGGATGCGGACAGCAAGACGGTCTACTGGTTTGTCGATGATATTTACCTCGGTAGTTCCGCCAGTAAATCGGCCATCGACTGGCGGCCCATCAACAACGGGCAATATCGAATCCGCGCCGTCGACGATCATGGCCGCGCCGACAGCCGGTTAATCAGTATTGAGATTTTGAATTAAGAAAGGAAAACAGGCAGCGGGGACGCTGCCTGATTTAATTAACGGATATCGACTTTTAGCGTCGCCGTCGCTTCGAATTCGCCGGTATCGAGTTCACCGCCCACCAGATTGATTGGGAATGCGGTGAGGGTGACTTTACCCAACCCATTCTGATTCATGGGTAAAACGCCTTGTGCGAAGGGCATGTAGGTTCCACCGGCATCCTGCACCACAATCCCAATATCTGCCTTGTTATCGGAAGGGCGGCGGCGTGCAATCAGGTAATATTGATTCTCAACGTCCTGCCCCTCCAGAATCATCTCTAACTTATCGTTGTTGGGGATGACCGGTAACCCGCTTTTTGTGCAGTCATATTTGATATCAAAAGTTACAGGCCGGAAACCGTCAGGTGGCGTATTTATCTTAGTAAAACGACTAGCCTGAATTGTGCCAAACCTGACGGAGATAATTTCTCCCTGATTGATCTCACAGTTTTGTGGCACCGTAATTGTTCCGCTGAGATATAAAACTGCTACTGGCGATCCCAGCGGGGGAGCCGTTGTGTTTACCGTTGCCGAAGAGGCATAAACCCGGGCAATTTCAATGCGTGGAATAGTGAGTTCGCCAATAAAAGGTGTCGTAATGTAAAGGTCTACTTTGCCCTGCGAACCGGTGTTCAGGTTATCTTGTGTGCTTTGTTGAGCACAGATACCGGTGTTTTCCTTATCCCAATGATGTGTCCCGTCACTGACGGCTTTGCTGGTAGGAACGGTAACATTGCCATTTTTAGGGATGGCGACTTGGGTCATAACGTCAAGATGATCATTGATTTTGAAGTAGTCAGTGGTGTGACCTAGTGGCAACGAGGTTTGCAGACTGTACATTATCAGCACGCCATTCGCGCCTGATGCATCTGCCGCTGAACAGTTACAGCTAATTTGGTAGTTCTCCTGACTGCTGTTCATTGGCTCAGTGATAATGCTGCCTCGTGCATTCTCATTGCTACTCAGGTCACGCAGAATAGAATTTTCATAAGTTGCCGCACTGCCATTCCTGGGATCGCAGGTTGCCGATCCGGCGAATGCGGACAATCCATAGAGGCCTGAGAACCCCAGTATCAGTGCAAACAAAACGTTTTTTCTGTGGTTCATGTTTTTATCCTTAAATGCATGAGGCCGTGACGGATTGCACCGATGACGCAACGGACTTCAAATTTATGCTGGCTTTGCACTGCTGGTTTGCCGCAATACCCCACTTCACATGTAAATCCACCTGTTCGCCCGTTTTTATTCCGGAGAGATAAAGGACGCCGCCATCATCTACGATGTTTTCCAGCGATTGATCTTCACTGACTGCGACGGCACCGAAAGGAACCGTCGTGCCGTCATTGCGTACCAGTTTGATTAAGGCGCGCACACCTATGTGGGCATCAAAATGTGCCACAACCATTGCACCTTTATTGGGAATGACTAATTCAGATGTGTTAGTCACATCGACTTCATCAGGGAGGGTCGTTGTGTCGAGAACGATGCGATTTTCGGTATAAGACGTGAGATATGGAACGACCGCGTAGCCACGCCAGTCTGTTCTGAGGCCAGGAAGATTTTGTACTCTTGCCCCACTTGCCCCATTAGCATCAATCAGGGCAAAAGAATCGCCCAAAGGTTGGGATAGCGTAACGCCATGGGCATGGGCAACGACGCCACCGGCAATGCCGTAACTGATTTGCTGCGAATCGTTGTCGTAATAATAACCGGTGTTCAGCGTGCCGTATGATGAACGATAGGAAGCATTAATATTGCTGCTGTCGGTTTCTCCCTGCTGGGTATGACTCTGCTGCAGTGAGTAACTGAGACGATGATCGTCCAGAGCGGTGCCGCTGAGTCCGATTTGCTGGCGTGTTTCACCCTCTTTATCGTGCGTAATATTATAAGTTGCCCAGCTTTGTGGCAGCCACCGGCTTAACGGAACGCGAATATTCAACGCTATCTGTTGATCGTTATCTTCTCCGTCAAGCTGGCTGTAGGAATAGGACAGGTTATAGCTGATTCCGTTAAAGGTAGAGTTCATTCCGAGGGAAATATTTTTCTCTTTGTTGCTATCACGCCAGTAGTCCTGCTGGTAGGCCGATGCATACATACTTGCGCCTTCCCACAGCGCCTGATTAACACTGACCTGATATTTGCTGCGCTTATGGCTATCTTGCGTTGCGTTATCCTGAGACTGATTCGCTTCATCAAAATCGTAGAAACCACTGGTGGAATAGCGGTAACTGGCAACGGAGAAGTTCGTATCCGTCGTCTCGATATTTTTAGAATATTGAATACGATAAGACTGGCCGCTGCTGTTTTGATTGTTATCCAGCGTAGTTTGAGCCTGCGTGATATCGACAGAAACTGAACCTAAAGACAGTAAGCTGAATCCGACCCCCGCCATCCCGGAAAGATAATCTGGTGATAATAACGAACCGGCATACGTGGTGATCTCATTTGACACTCCGTAAATCGCCGTGCCCTGAGCAAAGTCCGGCTTTTTGTCGCCATTATTATTTGAACGATAGCGCCCTGCGGTGCCGCTGTATTTTAGGCGTCCCGGACGTTGCATTACCGGTACGGCTGAAAAAGGCAGATTAAATCTGCGCTCAGTTCCGTCGGCTTCTGTAATTGTGACTTCCAAATCGCCGCTGTAAGAAGACGGATAAAGGTCGTTAATTTCAAATGCACCAGGCGCGACATAGCTTTGATAAATAATATATCCATCCTGACGGATGGTGACTTCAGCGTTAGAGTTCGCAATCCCCCGGATCGTGGGTGCAAAACCTCTCTGACTGTCCGGCAGCATATTGTCATCGGAAGCGAGCTGAACACCGGTGAATTGCAGGCTGGGGAACAGATCGCCGGGCGTGGAGCTTTCGCCGATCAGGAACTGGGATTTAAGGCTTTTGATATCACGCTGAGCATAAGTGGAAATGGCATCCCAACTTTGCTGGCCGTCACTATTGCTGTAAGTGCTGTAATTTCGAAAGCGCCATGGCCCCAGATTTACTCCGTTTTGCATATTCAGGTATTGGCTGGAATCATCGCTGCCATTTTTATTTTTTCGCTGAGCCCCTGAAAAGGCATAGTTAGAAAATAAAACGGGAACACCGTCATCCCATCTTTTGGGATCGACATACCCGCTGGCTTTCTGATCCATTGCGGCTTGCGGAATACTGACATCAAGCCGCATCCGGTTAAAATCGAATTTAGCCGCTGCTGCTGGAATGTACTGTGCCAGAGGAGCCAGAGGCGCATCATGTTGATGATTGACCAGTGAAGGAAATGCATCCACCCTGACGTTCAGGGCTCTTAGTAAATCGGGGGTGATTTCCGGCGACAATGAGCCATCGGGCATCTGGTCATAACGAATTTCTTGCTGGAGTGCCTGCTCAAGGTTTACGTAAATAACAGTGTTGTAAACACCTGCCACCTGGGCCTTATCGCTTTTGGCAAAAATCGAGAGGTCCACGTCGTCAGTCTGTTGCCCGTTATGTTCGAGTAGTTGCGGGTCAAAATAGACATCCTCTGCCCGTGCAGCATCAATAATCAACGCCGTCATCGGGAAAGTACAGCCCACGAATAACGTGAAGATATGACGTTGCAGGCGGGCGCAGTTTCCCAGTTTTTTTGCAGTCGGAGAACTATCCATTGTCATTGTCACTGAGTCCCTGAAGAGATTTCTGAAGCAGTTAAAATGTCAGGTGAAACGTTAAGTAATCAGAGCGTTCTCTTTTCGGGAGTTGTATCGCCGCCGTAATCATTAATTGCGCTCCACTCAACGGTATTGCCGGTGTTATTCGCGGGTAGTGTCACGTTGAGTTGGCCTCCAGGGGCAATCATGTCTGTATCCTTTAATACGGTATTGCCAACGGTCAGGTAGCTGAACACGACGTAATAAGGTGAAGGGTTAGTGATTAGAAGCTGACCGCCGGAACGTGCGAACGTCAGCAACTTGTAGGCGTCATAAGGCTTTCCCTGTAATTTTTCTGGGCGGTAAAAAAGTTTTATTCTGGTCTTAATAACTAATCTTAATTCGTTAGTGTCATTTTTTGGGGTAGAGGGAATAGCGCGTACATTAATATAAAATATGGATTCTTTATCTTGCGGTAATTCCCCTCCTGTATATGAAATACGAAGGTTGTTTTCATCATTGGCATTCAGGCGAAAAAGCGGAGGGGTGACAACAAACGGGCCGCGTGTTTTACCGTCTCCATTATCAATCCATGACTGAATCAGAAACGGTTTGTTTTCCGATTTGTTGCTAAGGGGCAATGAAGCTTCTTTTTTATTGGCATCATAAATAACCCGGGTGCGCCCGACAAGAATCCCACCACCATAACTTAGCTGAATAGAAAGGAAAAATAGAAGAGTTAACTGAATTAGCCGTTTGATTGCATTGCGCATGTGATTAATCGATCCAGTAATGAATAGGCGTTACATTTTTTTTCATAATAATTAATCTGGCAGGCTCACTGACTGAGCCTGCCAGTTTCATAGCGGATTAACGATAATCGAGGGTGACGTTGACACTGGCATCAGCCGGGCCCGGAATGATGTCATCCGGACTTTTGAAAGACTGATAGTTTGCGAGCAAATTGACATCCATTGTTGCTGTTTTTATATCGTAAGTGATCGTCGGTAATGTATTCAGCAGCATAACAGCTTTAGTATTAGCATCCATAATTTGAATACCTACACCATCTGCCATCGTATCGCCGAAGCTATTGCCTAATTTCACAAGGTTAGGATGAGTTGCATCAACAGCTTCAGCTTCAAGCCATATGCGGAAATGTGGAAGAGGGTCACCCTCTTTTTGTGCTACAGGACAGTTAGCCAGCGGAAGAGTGAATGGAATATTTGGGGAGGTATCGCCAATCTCCCTAAATTGAGCAGCTGAATATGTCCCTAACGGAACGTCAACGTCATTGCCCCCATTAATAACACATGCAGTTTTAATAATTGCGCCAGAGAAGTTGATTCGCCCATCAATTGCATAGCTATTCCCGGCTAATGCCAGAAGTAACCCACCTACCATGAGTTTGTATGTCGTTTTCATTGTTGCGTCCATTCTGAAATAAAACGTTGAAGGTTATTCTGCGGAGTTTATCAGGATTTGCGTAATATTACTGATCAAATTTACGCAGAAAAACATTCTATCAAGTGTTTTATGTATTGGGTAGTACGCATTACTCAGTTGAATTACACGCTGTTTTAAAATCGATCAATTATATTCATATGGATGATCGTTAGTGCTTTCTAATTCAATTAATTTATTGTTTGTTTTAACGATAAATACGCTGTGTATATATTCTAAAGAAACAATTAATATGTTCTCTTTAAACAAATAATTTAATCATATTCCAATGGTCTTGAGACGGTTTAAAGTAAACCGGGGAGCATTAATAGCGTTTTTTACAGATCTTTTTAAGAATGAAATCTTTCATTAAAATCTCACGTTTTTTCGATACAGAAAGCAGATCGGGTGGTTTTTAACCATAAGACAGAAGGGAAGGAGGGATTCACTTCTGCCTTGCCCAGGGAAAACCCAACTCAGGAGGCAGAAGATTGCTCTGATATTGTTGATAAATTAGGAAAACCATATCCATTGTTACAATTTCGTCTAGAATATATACCAATAAACGCTGTCTGTTTTGATTGATATTTCTAACAATACAAGCTTCAGGCATTCACGCCTTTGGGAGAGTTACATGCAAGAAAATCACAAGATTCTGGTGGTCGATGACGATATGCGCCTGCGCGCACTTTTGGAGCGTTATCTGACTGAACAGGGCTTCCAGGTGCGTAGCGTTGCCAATGCTGAACAGATGGACCGTTTGCTGACCCGTGAGTCATTCCATCTGATGGTTCTGGACTTGATGTTGCCTGGCGAAGATGGTTTGTCTATCTGCCGCCGCCTGCGCAGCCAGAGTAACCCGATGCCGATCATTATGGTCACGGCAAAAGGCGAAGAAGTTGACCGTATCGTGGGCCTCGAAATTGGTGCCGACGACTATATTCCTAAGCCGTTTAACCCACGTGAATTGCTGGCCCGTATCCGTGCGGTACTGCGTCGTCAGGCGAACGAGCTGCCGGGCGCGCCTTCTCAGGAAGAAGCCGTGATTTCCTTTGGTAAGTTCAAGCTGAACCTCGGTACCCGCGAGATGTTCCGTGAAGATGAGCCTATGCCGCTGACCAGCGGTGAATTCGCCGTACTTAAAGCGCTGGTGAGCCATCCGCGTGAGCCGCTGTCCCGTGACAAGCTGATGAATCTGGCACGTGGACGCGAATACAGCGCGATGGAGCGTTCTATCGATGTGCAGATTTCCCGTCTGCGTCGCATGGTAGAAGAAGATCCGGCGCATCCGCGTTATATCCAGACCGTCTGGGGCCTGGGCTACGTATTTGTGCCGGACGGCAGTAAGGCATGAGACGAATACGCTTTTCACCGCGTAGCTCGTTTGCCCGAACACTGTTATTAATCGTCACCTTGCTGTTCGTCAGCCTGGTGACGACCTATCTGGTGGTGCTGAACTTCGCCATTCTGCCAAGCTTGCAGCAGTTCAATAAAGTCCTGGCGTATGAAGTCCGTATGCTGATGACCGACCGGCTGCAACTGGAAGATGGCACGTTGCTGGCCGTGCCGCCTGCGTTTCGTCGCGAGATTTACCGCGAACTGGGCATTTCGCTTTACACCAACTCTGCGGCTGAGGAGAGCGGCCTGCGCTGGGCGCAGCACTACGAATTCCTCAGCCAGCAGATGGCGCAACAGCTTGGTGGCCCGACGGATGTGCGCGTTGAGGTCAACAAAAATACCCCGGTTGTGTGGCTGAAAACCTGGTTGTCGCCTGACATCTGGGTACGCGTTCCTCTTACCGAAATCCATCAGGGCGATTTCTCCCCGTTGTTCCGCTATACGCTGGCGATTATGTTGCTGGCCATTGGTGGTGCGTGGCTGTTTATCCGCATCCAGAACCGACCCCTTGTCGAACTGGAGCATGCGGCTTTACAGGTCGGGAAAGGCATTATTCCGCCGCCATTGCGGGAATACGGCGCTTCCGAAGTGCGTTCCGTGACGCGTGCCTTTAACCAGATGGCTGCCGGTGTGAAGTTGCTGGCTGATGACCGCACGCTGCTGATGGCCGGTGTAAGCCATGACCTGCGTACGCCGCTGACGCGTATCCGCTTAGCAACAGAAATGATGAGTGATGGTGACGGTTATCTCGCCGAGTCGATAAATAAAGACATCGAAGAGTGCAACGCCATCATCGAACAGTTCATTGATTATCTGCGCACCGGGCAGGAGATGCCGACGGAGATCACCGATCTCAACGGTATTTTGGGTGAAGTGATTGCCACCGAAAGCGGCTACGAACGTGAAATTGATTCCGATCTGGCCGACGGTGAATTGCTGGTGAATGCGCATCCGTTGTCCATCAAACGCGCCGTAGTGAATATGGTGGTGAACGCCGCCCGTTACGGGAATGGTTGGATCAAAGTCAGCAGCGGACGTGAACTACAGCGCGCATGGTTCCAGGTAGAGGATGATGGCCCGGGGATTGAGCCGGACCAACTCAAACATCTGTTCCAGCCCTTCGTGCGTGGCGAAAGTGCCCGTACTACCAGCGGAACCGGCCTGGGGCTGGCGATTGTGCAGCGTATTATTGATGCACATTCCGGGACTCTGGATATCGGCCGCAGTGACCGCGGTGGATTGAGGATCAGGGCGTATCTGCCATTACCGGTGGAGATGCTGCAGAAAGCTGCCGTAACCGTTACGGGTTCTTAAATTGGAAGAGTGGACGTTTCGGTTTTTCACTTGCAGTGATCGCTTGACGCACTGCGCCGAAACCGACAAGAGTGGGCCAGGACGGCCCCTCTCTTGACTCTCCGCGTCTTTTTACAACCCGCGCTGTCGCTCGCAAAGTCTGTTTCAGCAACTTCGGTTATTGCCGCAGCGGCAAGCTTTCGCGGCAATCGCAGGAGTTTCTGAAACATAGCCAGCGAGCGATAGCGCGCAGTGAAAGAACCGATGATTCTGAAGAGGCGCGGCGATAGGCGCCTTTTGAGGCCGGTGTCTTGACCTAAAGGCCCGTTTGGGAGCCAGCCCTGGTTATTGCGGGATAAAACGCCTGCCTGCGTTTAACTTTTCCGACTCATCACATAATATTCCGCGGCTTCCTCCCGCCATCTTGGCGTCTCCGCCACATCCCACGGATTCACCAGCATAATGCCGGTATGCGCAAACCGGTCATGGTGGTCTGTTGCCAGGCTGGCCTGGTGTTGCAGGCAAATCGCTGCCAGTTGCATCTCGCGTTCAGTCATCGCCACGTGCGCTTGTTTTGATAAAGCCGCTACGCGCACGTAATGCAGTGCGCTGGCGGCATCGAATGACAACAGGCGACCCTTAAAATCCTGATTCAGCATGCCGAGCAACGCATCGGCAAACGCGGTTTTCGGGGCGTCTTCGGGTAAATTTTCCACCCAGGTAAAAAGTTCGGCGACCGTGAGGCTGGTCAGGTAAAGCTGAATGGCATCCTGTGCATCGAGCCACTGGAGAACGGTCTTCTGTGGTTTGCGGCTGATTATCTCAAGGATGATGGCAGTATTGAGAATAATCATTTGGGCGGCAGCTCCAGCGGCGTTGTATTCAGCGTGGCAAAACGCTGGCGGAGCTGGCTGCCGAGGCCAAAATCAGGGGGCGTGCTGGTCAGTGCCTGCTTCAGAATTAAACGCGCCTCCTCTTCCATTGAATGGCCTTTTTTGGCGGCGGCAATGCGCAGCAATTCCTTCACTTCGTCATCCAGATTGCGGACAGTCAGGGTAGCCATGTGAAATTCCTGTGAGAGCAGTGGAAGCATTGCTGTCATTCTGGAATGTGGCCGGGAGGGATGCAATAAAAAAAGGCGCGGAAGCCCGCGCCTGTGAAAGCAGAGATTATCGCTTAACGTTGCGGGCCTGCGCTCACCAGCGCTGCGCCTGCCGGTGTGTCCGTATATTTATCAAAGTTATCGATAAACAGCTGGGCCAGATGTTCGGCTTTTTCCTGCCACTGCTCGCGGCTGCCGTAAGTATTACGCGGATCCAGAATATGGCTGTCGACGCCCGGCAGTTCGGTTGGCACTGCCAGATTGAACAACGGCAGCGTGAAGGTTTCGGCGTCGTCGATAGTCCCGTTCAGAATCGCATCGATGATGGCGCGCGTGTTTTTCAGGGAAATACGTTTACCCGTGCCGTTCCAGCCGGTATTGACCAGATAGGCCTGTGCGCCCGCCGCTTCCATGCGTTTTACCAGCACTTCGGAATATTGCGTCGGATGCAGCATCAGGAACGCAGCGCCAAAGCAGGCAGAAAACGTTGGCGTCGGTTCATTGACGCCACGCTCGGTGCCCGCCAGTTTCGCCGTAAAGCCGGAGAGGAAATGGTATTGCGTCTGGGATGCGGTCAGCCGCGAAACTGGCGGTAATACGCCAAACGCATCAGCCGTCAGGAAAATCACTTTACTGGCATGCCCGGCTTTCGATACCGGTTTCACAATGTTCTCAATGTGATATAGCGGGTAGGAAACGCGGGTATTCTCGGTTTTACTGTTGTCATCAAAATCGATTTTGCCGTCGGCGCTGACCACCACGTTTTCCAGAAGCGCATCACGTCTGATGGCACCAAAGATTTCCGGCTCCGCTTCTTTGCTCAGTTTAATGGTTTTAGCGTAACAGCCACCTTCGAAGTTGAAGACGCCGTCGTCGTCCCAGCCATGTTCGTCATCACCGATAAGTTTACGTTTTGGATCGGTGGATAACGTGGTTTTACCTGTGCCGGAAAGGCCAAAGAAGACGGCCACATCGCCTTTTTCACCCACATTGGCAGAGCAGTGCATCGACGCGATCCCCTGCAAAGGCAGCAGGTAGTTCATGACGGCAAACATGCCTTTCTTCATTTCGCCGCCGTACCAGGATCCGCCGATAAGCTGGAGACGTTCGGTCAGGTTGAAAGCGATGAAGTTTTCGGAGTTCAGGCCCTGTTTCTGCCAGTCCGGGTTGGTGCATTTCGCGCCGTTCATCACGATAAAGTCAGGCTCGAAACCTTCCAGTTCACTGTCCGTCGGGCGGATAAACATGTTTTTGACGAAATGCGCCTGCCAGGCCACTTCCGTAATGAAGCGGACTTTCAGTCGGAAATTGGCGTTCGCACCGCAGAATGCGTCGACGATAAACAGGCGTTTTCCTGAAAGCTGATGGGTGACCAGCGATTTCAGTGAAGCCCAGATTTCCTGAGAAAGCGGTTTGTTATCGTTCTTTCCTTTGCCCTGATCGGCCCACCACAGCGTGTCACGGGTGGTGTCATCGCGGACAATGTATTTATCTTTCGGCGAGCGGCCGGTAAAAATGCCGGTATCGACATTCACGGCGCCCAGCTCCGTCACCTGCCCGCGTTCAAAGCCTTCCAGACCAGGCGCTGTCTCTTCTTTGAAAAGAAGATCGTAATCAGGGTTATAGACGATTTCGCTGTTCTGATGGATCCCGTAACGGGCGAGTGTTTCGGCGGTGACCCCGATAGTGGTAGGCATTTCCCTGCTCCTTGGCCTGAATTAGAAACCCCAAAGCCTGAAGCATTAGGGATAAACTAGTTGTAATTGTAGGTATTTATCGCTTTTGAACCGCGATAGAACTCAAAGAATAACGGGAGATGTGAATATTTTTCCATAATTGTGATGAAAAACTCGAAATATGTGCAACGTTGGTTATATATAAGCAATAAAAAAGGGACTTTTCGGTGAAAAGTCCCTCAGATAGCGTGGGTTAACAATCAGTGAATATGATCATTTCCCGGATGAACGTCGCCGTCCGCTTTCAGGGTAGCCAGATCCATCGCGTCAAACTCGTAGTCTGATCCGCAATAATCACAGTGCATTTCGATTTTCCCGTCAGCTTCCAGCATTTCCAGAATTTCTTCATCAGGCAGCGTCAGCAGGGCGCCGGCGCAGCGTTCGCGCGAGCAGGTGCAGCGGAAACAAACGTCCTGCGGCTCATACAGGGTGACTTCTTCCTGATGATAAAGACGATAAAGCACTTCGTTGGCCGGCAGGGTGAACAGCTCTTCTGCTTTGATCGTAGTGGTCAGCTGAGCAAGATGGCTGAATTCTTCCGGATCAGTATCTTCGGCTGGCAGCACCTGCAACAGCATGCCGCCTGCGGCTGGCTGGCCTTCAATTTCACCGGTACGGATAAAAATGCGGGTCGGCAGCTGTTCGGACTGCATGAAGTAGTTTTCCAGACACTCCGCCAGATTTTCGCCTTCCAGGCCGACGACGCCCTGATAGCGCTCGCCCACGCTTGGGGAAATGGTGATCACCATGTAGCCGTTGCCAATCATCTCTTTCAGCGAGCTGCCTTCAGCGATATCACCTTGCAGGCGCGCAATACCGCGCAGTTCCTGACGGTTGTTCCCGTTGATCACCGCCAGTTTCAGCGGGCCATCGCCTTGCAGCTGAACGGTAATGTCGCCGTCAAATTTCAGCGTGGCAGTCAGCAAGCTGGTAGCAACCAGCATTTCGCCCAGAAGATTACGGACTTCTGCCGGGTAATCGTGACCGGCAACGATCTGCTGGAAGGTTTCATTGAGCGCGACCAGTTCACCGCGGACGGCGTGGTTATTGAACAGGTAACGGTGCAGTTGGTCATGATTGGACATAGTTTTCTCTCTCAGTGGCGATCACTCTTGATCGCCATATTTAAATTTGATCAGGTTGCGGCGTTCCTTTTTATCCGGACGTCTGTCCGGATGCGGCATCGCATTCATTTTCCGCGCTTCCGAGATTTTCTCCCGGCTGACGATGCTCGCGTCGGTTTCCTGATAAAGCGTCTGTGCTTCTTCCGCACTGCGGCGCTGAGTCGTCAGCCCCAGCACAATGATCGTTTTGGTGTCATTTCCCTGACGAAGGGTGATTTCGGCATTCAGTTCCATCAGCTTGCTGGGTTTTCCCCGCTGGCCGTTGTAATGCACTTTGCCGCCGTCAATCATCTCGCGTGCCAGCGCGCGGGTCTTATAAAAACGAGCCGCCCAAAGCCATTTATCGAGACGTACTGCATTAGCGTCTTCTTCCGTTTTGCCTTTCATTTTTCTCCCCTGAACATGCCGGTATTACCTGGCCGGGCCTGCCACGGGGTCAATCGAAGGCAACAGGCTGCGGAAGTCATTAATCGAGGGATAATCCTGAAATGACTTGTTTGCCAGGGTGGAATCCGGATTTTCTATACCCAGACAATAGCGGATACCGAAGGTTTTTGCCGCTTTCAGGATAGGTTCGCCGTCGTCGACAAATAATGTTCTCTCAGGATTAAAACCGGTCTGTTGTTGCACCGCGGACCACAACCGCTGATCTTCCTTCGGATAACCAAATGTGTGGGTGGAAAGTAATAAATCAAGGTGCTGATCCAGACCGGTATGTTCAATTTTAACCGAAAGGCTGTGCGGATGCGCATTGGTCAGCAAAATGGTGTGGCGTCCGGACTGTCGCAAATGGGTCAGAAAAGGCACCGTATCGTCGCGTAAACGTGCGTTTTTGCCGATGTTAGTGGTCATCTGGTAGATATCAAGATCTAACCGTTCGCTCCAGTAATCAAAGCAATACCAGTTCATGGTGTGCTGAACGGCGAGGTATTCGTCATGAATAATCCGGCGCGCATTCTCCAGCGGAATGGCGCGTTGCTGGCTGAGCGCCAGCGGCACATCCTGCAACCAGAACTGGCTGTCGAAGGCCAGATCCAGCAGCGTGCCGTCCATATCAAGTAAAACGGTGTCGATGTTGTTCCAGTCAAAATCAGGGGGCATGACAACTCCATGTCCTGGCGGCTGGATGCAAATCGGGCGGCGCAGGAACGAATGATGAAAAGCAGGGAAGGGTGTCAGGGTAACATAATCACTCACGGTGGCGCAGCGCCACCGTGTGTTTTTCAGCCGGGATTATGGACCGGCATCGGCATCAGCGTGGGGTGAAAGCAAGAGTTGTAATATTGCTGAATGTCGTCGATACGGCGTTTATCTTTCACGAAGCGGCGGACAAACAGCAGGGTATTCACCAGCAGGATCCCGATGAGCAGGAACAGCAGTAAACTGGTGCCCAGATAGCGCCATAGCGTCGAAATATCCGGCTCGCTGTGCAGTGAAATATGGCGGGTGCCGTTTGCATCAATGCTGATACTGGTAATCACGCCCTGCGCGCTGAACGGTGTATGCAGCAGCAGTGACGAGAGATGTTGCAGCTGTTTCCACTGATCCTGCGCCGGATTTCCGGATAACCCGGCTGGGGGCACCGGCATTTCAATAAGCTGGTGTCCTTCATCATTGCTGATCAAAAAGCCTCCCGGCGGCGGGCTGTTCAGGCTGTCAGCGGAGCGGCGGGTTTCCTGAATGAAGAACGAAGACGTTGCGTTGTTAACCAGCTCACTCAGCGACTGCGCGCTGACCGGGCGCAGCAGGACATTAATCCCCTGCAAAGAACCGGCTTTCGCGCGTTTGACTAATGCGTTCCAGTTACTGGAGTTACCCAGATTGACCAGCGCATTTTTCAGACGCACACAGTCATTGCTCTTGCCGCACAGCGTTTCGGTTTTCAGAACGATATCCGCGAAATCATCGAGCAGGATCATGCCGGATTTTTCAATGGCAGTCGCCAGTTGCGGGTTGATGTTCTGCTCCGGGCTTTCTCCCGGATGCATCTGGTTATTGACCGTGGTCTGCAACGCGGTAGCGGCATCAATAATTTCGGACTGCGGAACCGGCAACGGCGTCGCGGTATTCCAGTAAATCCCGGAGCAGTCAAAAGGCATATAACCGGAGGCTGTCCGGTTGGCGGACGGCGGCACATAGCACATGCCGGTTCCCTGAACTTTCAGGGTATCGCCGACGCGCAATGCGGTTTTTTCCAGTTCCTGCACGCTGTTGACCTGAGAGCTTTGTGCGCCCTGAAGCCACGCGACGCTGAGCTTTAAAGGCAATCCGAGCGGGACATAAACCAGTAAAACCAGCAGCAGGAGGAAAGCGCAGGTGGCCAGCACCAGATTTTTACCCCAAAGCTGGAGCGGAAATTTTTTCACTTCTTCATGCAGCGACAGATAGCTTCCCTGTCGGACAACCTGGCTGTTCATATACACTTCTACGTCGGTCGGTTGCCCTAAGTCACGGCCGATATAAGGCTGCCAGTGCGGCGGATAAACCAGATCGACAGCGCCCAGTGAAATGTTACTGATATCGCCCTGTTTGGATTCACCAAACAGACCCCAGCGTTTAGGTAAGCCGCGCAGGCAATGGATTTCCTTACGGTTTTTACCTAAACGTTCGGACACCAGCCGCCAGATGACCCATGCCACCAGACAGGCAGTAAGCGTCAATAACCAGGGCAGCAACATGACCGGGCTTTGCAGCGTGATAAATAACAGAAGAAGCGCGCCGGAGATAGCCAGCGCTTCTTTCACGCCGTTCGAACGGGTCAGCGCGTGCTCTTCCCGCGTTTCCCGTCGCACTTTCACCAACTCGATATGTTCGCTTTCTTCATGACGAATCGAAGCATTTTGCGGTTGTGAGGGGATAACGGCAGAAACCGGCGTGGAGCCTTCGTAAACGTGATCAGCCAGCGTGTGACCATTGAGCGAGATCACCAGCGGCATGGTTTGGGTTTTGATGAGCTCGACCTGATTTTCCTGGGCAATATATTGTTCCCAGAAAGGCGGAAGATGGATTTCAGTGGCGTCCAGAAAGTAACGCCACTTGTTGGGATCTTCGCTGGCGACGCCATAACGTGTAATCGCCCGCGTCAGGCTGTAGACGTTTTCACTTTTGGTGGTCAGCGTGAGTTTATCGCGCAGGATAATCAGATTATTGCGGTGGGTAATCGGCGTCTGGCCGAGCCCTTCATTCTGACGAAGATAGCGTTCGACGGCATCGCGCTCTTTCTGTGAAAGTTTCCGCTGGCTGGGTGTGGGGAATCGCACGACGGACTCGTCGCGTTGGCGACGACGCATTAAAAGCCAAAAATAAGACCCTGTGGCAATGATTGCGATACACAACAAAACCAGTGTCACGACTACTGTGCTCATCCGATCCCCGTTCAGACGTGGGTGACTTACGTCAACTCTGTGAAAGTATTATACATAAACGAAATGCACATTCTGCGCGCAGCGGCCTTTTTGGTAGGAATTTTATTATTATTTGCCTGAATGGTGTGCACAAAAACACCAATGTAAAGGATACCGGCAATTGTGAAGTTCAGGGTATCGGTATAATCCTATTTTGATGTGGGTGTGTTTTTGTTAAAGCAAAAGTGTGACACCGGTAAGTCAACGCGTCTTTTTTAAACCGGGCGGGCGTGCTTTTTAAACAAAAATTCTTGCTAAAGGGATCGGAGGCACGGATGTTATTCTGTAAATATTGCGATTCTGACCCGCATTAACGCACAATGACTTCTGCAAGCGGCTTTTTAATCGTAAAACGAACCCATTAGAACGCCTCTGGTCAGGTGAATAATAAGCTGGGGATGAAATGACACAACACCTGCAAAAACCGAAAATCCTGAAGGTGGAAACCGTTGCCCGTTCGCGTTTGTTCACCATTGAATCCGTCGAACTGGCTTTCAGCAATGGCGCCGGGCGTGTCTATGAGCGCATGCGCCCTTCAGAACGTGAAGCGGTGATGATTATCCCGGTCATTGACGATGAACTGGTGCTTATCCACGAATATGCCGTGGGCATCGAAAGTTACGAACTGGGATTTCCGAAAGGGCTCATTGATGCCGGTGAAGGCGTGCTTGAAGCGGCGAACCGCGAACTGATGGAAGAGGTGGGCTTTGGCGCGCGGCACTTTGATGTGCTGGCAAAACTGACCATGGCTCCGTCGTATTTCTCGAGCCGCATGAATATCGTCATCGCCAAAGATTTGTATCTGCAAAGCCTCGAAGGTGATGAGCCGGAACCTTTGCCGCAAACCCGCTGGCCGGTTTCGCGCATGATGGAACTGCTGCAACATCCTGATTTTTGCGAGGCACGTAACGTCAGTGCGCTATTCCTCGCGCATGATTTCCTGACGCGTAACGCGCGCTAAACGGGAACTGCATCCAAAAAAAAAGCCGGTCGTGCATTATGCAGACCGGCTTTTTATTATCCGGCGGTTTATGCCGGACAACTTATCTTTCACGCCATCAGAACAGTTCGTGTTCCTGACCATTATCCATAATGGTTGTCCCGACCTCATGAACCGCATGTTCCGTCGGCTGCGTTCCGTCGATGAAGTATTCCGGACGGCTGTTACCACCGCCGTCGGACAACTTACCGGTGCTCTTATCGATGGTCACCGTGACAATGCCCGGAGGCGGCGTCTGCGGTTGTTCAGGTACGCCTTCCAGCACGGATTTCATGTAATCATCCCACGCTGGCTGGGCGCTCTTCGCACCACCTTCATAGCCTGAAATCTGATCCGGGATCGCGCCGGAAGCCGTCGTGCGGCCTAAATCACGGCGATGATCGTCAAAACCAATCCAGACAGACGTTACTACTTCAGGGCCACCGTATCCGGAGAACCAGGCATCTTTCGAGCTGTTGGTCGTACCGGTTTTGCCGCCGATATCATGACGTTTCAAATCACGGCCTGCGCGCCAGCCTGTCCCCATCCAGCCCGGTTCCCCGAAGATGTTGGAGTTCAGGGCGTCGCTGATCAGGAATGACAGTGGTGCGCTGATAACGTGTGGTGCGTATTGCTGCGCGGCATCAACCTGCGGCGAGTTCGGCGGAACCTGTTCCAGCTGCGGCGTTGGTACACTAGCATTGTTGTTGGACGTAGACGTTGCCACGTTTTCAACATTGTCATCCGACAGCACGGCAGATTTCTGCGTTTCGCCGTAAATCACCGGAATATTACAGGTGCGGCAGGCAATTTTCGGTTTCGCTTCAAACTGCACCTGACCGGATTCATCCACAATTTTGGTGATGAAATACGGATCAACCAGGAAGCCGCCGTTGGTCAGCGTCGCATAACCACGCACAACCTGGAGCGGTGTGAATGAAGCCGAGCCCAGCGCCAGTGATTCAGAATGAACGATGTTCGCCGCCGGGAAGCCGAAACGTTGCAGATATTCTGCCGCGTAATCCACACCCATCGCACGCATCGCACGCACCATTACCACGTTCTTGGATTCACCCAGACCCTGACGTAAACGGATCGGGCCGTAATACGTAGGCGGTGAGTTTTTCGGACGCCAGTCCGTGCCTGCACCGGCATCCCAGCGGGTAATCGGCATGTCGTTGAGGATAGTTGCCAGTGTCAGGCCCTTATCCATCGCGGCGGTATACAGGAACGGTTTGATGTTTGAACCGAGCTGACGCACCGCCTGATTAGCACGGTTAAATTTGCTCTGGTTGAAGTCAAAACCGCCGACCAGCGCTTCGATTGCACCGTCCGTTGAGTTCAGGGAAACAATGGCCGAGTTGACGTCAGGAACCTGTGCCAGCCACCAGTCATCACCCACTTTACGTGCCCAGACTTGCTGACCGGGCTGAACCACGTCGGAAACGCGTTTCGGCGTCGGGCCCTGCGCGGTGTCACTGCGGTAAGGACGCGCCCAGCGCATGCCGCTAAATGGCAGGCTGATCACGGCGCGATTCGACATCGTGGCAGTGGCCTGAGCGTCATCCGTTGCCGTGATAACCGCCGGGAACAGCGGGCCATAAACCGGCAGCGTTTTCAGAGACTGAACAATCTTGTTCTCATCCCACGCGGGCTCGCCGACTTTCCACAGCTGATTTGACGCACCGCGGTAACCATGGCGCATGTCGTAGTTCATCACGTTGGTGCGCAAAGCTTCCTGCGCGGCCAGCTGCGTTTTTTTGGTGATGGTGGTGTAGACCATATAACCGTCGTTATAGGCGTTGTCGCCATAACGTTTCACCATTTCCTGACGCACCATTTCCGTCAGATACGGCGCGGAGAATTCAATGTGCGGGGCATGATAGTTCGCCACCAGCGGCTCTGCGCGTGCCTGATCGTACTGCGCCTGCGTGATGTATTTCTCATCAAGCATACGTGCCAGCACGGTATTGCGGCGTGCCAGAGAACGGTCATGGGAATAAAGCGGGTTGAAGGTTGACGGCGCTTTTGGCAGGCCAGCAATCACCGCCATTTCACTGAGCGTCAGTTGGTCGACGTTTTTACCGAAGTAAACCTGCGCTGCGGCACCGACGCCATAGGCGCGATAACCGAGGTAGATCTTGTTCAGATACAGCTCAAGGATTTCATCTTTGGACATCATCTGTTCGATACGGATGGCCAGAAAAGCTTCCTTGATTTTACGGGTCAGCGTGCGTTCGGGGCTGAGGAAGAAGTTACGGGCTAACTGCTGAGTAATAGTACTCGCGCCCTGTGAGGCGTGACCAGACACCAGCGCAACGGAAGCCGCACGGAAAATACCGATCGGGTCCACGCCGTGATGCTCATAGAAACGACTGTCTTCTGTTGCGATAAACGCATGCACCATCTCCGGTGGGATTTGGTCAAGTTTCAGTGGGATACGGCGTTTTTCACCGTACTGGGCGATCAAATCACCTTCAGCACTAAAAACCTGCATCGGTGTTTGCAAGCGCACGTCTTTAAGCGTGGCGACGTCGGGAAGCTGAGGCTCGATATATTTATACAAACCGAAGATCGAGGCCGCTCCCAGCAAAATGCAACACACTGCAAGAATCAATAAATACTTTACGAACTTCACCTGAGATTTCCCATTAAGTGTCAATTGGGCAGTTTATAAACAACCGCGCGGTAGTATAAAGGCAAGCCAGCAACATGGATACGTTCTTTTATTTACCTGACAATATGGAGATTGAACGAAAATGCGACTACAAGCATGGCAGGTAGGTCTGGATATTCAAGCCGGTTTCGCCCGTGCGATTGCCGTTCAGCGGCGGCGGCATGGCTGGCAATTACGTCACTGGTGGCAACATCCCTTGCCCGATTTCACATTGCGGGAGGGGATATTACATGAGAGCGCGCCGCTGATCGCCATTTTATCGTGCTGGCGAAAAACTCTGCCGGCATTGATTTCGTTGCGAATAAGTCTTCCGGCACAACGGATTATGCAACAGCGGCTGGCCGTGCCGGACAGCCGTTTACGCGAACCCGCCCGCAGTGCATTTATCTTTGCCAGTGCCGCAAAGCAGTTCCCGCTGAGCATAGAACACCTGGTAATGGATTACCGCGCAGACCCTCAGGGTGATAATCAGATTGTGGTGACGGCGGCCCGGCAGCAGGAAATTGAGCAGTGGATAGCCTGCATGGCCCAGGCGCGTCTGTTTCCCGATATCATCGAACTCGCACCTTGTGCGCTGCACGTTGCCGCGCATGCCGCCGGGCTTCCGGGTGATGCGTTGCTCGTCCATCCGATGGACGACGCTTTTCTGTGGGCTTCTCCGCACAGCCTGCCTTTTCAGTTTGGCCTGTTTTCTCACGGAGAAATCGAAACTGAATCCTCCCTGTTAGAAAAAGTACGTGCTCAATATCGCGCAGCCTCATTGTGCAGCCGTGACGTGTTTTTCAGTGGTGAATCACCGCAACCACTGATGCAGAACTGGTCGCCACTGAGTGCCATCGGCCAGCTCTCTGCGCCGCTTCCGGCCAACCCGGGTGCATTTGCCCCCGCCGTCGGGCTGGCGCTCAGGCAGGCTGATTACTGATGCTGCAAGTTAACTTCATGCCGTGGCGCCAATTGCGCCGTCAGCGTCTTTTGCGCTACTGGCTCAGGTTTTTCGTTTGCGTACCCGTCTGTGTGATGTGCGGCGTTTTTGGTCTGTCGCTTTTTATCCTTCAGGAGCGAACCCTGTTGCAGATGCATTTATCTGCTCTGACTTCCTGCGCGCAAAAATTGTCTGTTCAGCAACGCCGCGTGACCTTGGCGCTGGCTGAGCACAAAGTCATCGCCGAAAAACGTGCCGCGAGCCAGCAGCGCCGACAGGCCAGTCTGAACGATCTGCAACTTCTGGTGCTGCTGTCGGCACAGATCCCGGCGGAAGTCTGGCTAAGCGAGCTGACAGAGCATCAGGGGCAACTGACGTTAAAAGGAGAGGGGCGTTTTTATCACGATATTCTGGCCTTCAGCGAAGCGCTGACCGCCAGCCCGTTGCTGAGGGATGTTCATCTGTCGAACGTTGAGCAGCAACCGAACCATACGCTGAGTTTTGTGCTGACAACCCGTTTTCAGCCGCAGAATGCTGCGCCGGTTGGTGGGGCGTTGCCATGATGATGACATTCTCCGCGCGCCTCGAACCGCTGATGGAAAAACCGGGCTGGCAACGTCTTATTGCACTGGCAGGATGCACACTGGTGCCCGTTCTGATGTGTTATCAGTTTTTGCTCCGGGGTTTATGGCTGGAGCAAACAGAATTAAAGCAGCAAACCGACGCGCAGCAACTGACGGTTTCGCGGGCGCAGGCGGCATTATTACGCGCTCCGGCGCTGGACAGCATTGAGCCTTCGCTAAAGGAAAATACGCCGGAGCAAAAGCAAAGCTTGCCGCTAGAGCAGCAATTTTCGCAGCCGCTAAAAGATGCACAGGCCACGCTGATCCGCTGGCAACCTGCGGCAGAAATGTCAGCAGCGCCACAGGGAGAATTGCAGCTCAAATTATCCTTCAGCGGCCTGATGAATTTTCTGTCAGCACTCCAGCAGCAGCCGGAACAGCCCGCATTCAGTGAACTGATTTTGCAGTCTGCCGGAGGTGAAATGACAGCGTCCGTTTTACTGACACAAACGACGGGTCTGGAATCTCTTCCTGAAAATGCAATCACTGCGGTAACGCAGCGAGATCCTTTCGCTGCGGCCGTTTCATCGTCCTGCACAACCGCCGTTCAACCGCTTTTGTGGCGGTTAAGCGGCATCTCTTATGCCGGTGAGCAGCTTTCCGGCTGGCTGCTTTCGCCGGAGGGGCGATGGATACGTGTTGAAACGGGCACACAGCTCGGCACGCCTGCGTGGACCATCGACAATCTGGACAACTCACACGCTGAGCTCAGCATGGCGGATCCCCGCTGTGGCGAGCAGCGGCAGACACTTTGGCTTGGCAAAAACACGAATTCTCCAGGGAAAGGAAATTAATGAAAAACATCGGTTATCTCTTCGCAGGGTTAATGCTCTGTTTCAGTGGGGTGAAAGCGGCAACGCTGCCACCGGTTTCGCTCGAATTTCAGGCCTCTCCGGTTGCGATGGTATTGCAGGCACTTGCGGAAACGCGGGAGTTAAATCTGGTGATAGCGCCTGGTGTCGACAGCCAGATCAGCGTGAAGCTGAAAAATGTCCCCTGGCAGCAGGCGCTGGACATCATTTTGCAAATGAGCCATCTCACCAGTCAGTTACAGGGGAATGTTTTACTTGTGTCACCGGTTATCGATCCGCTTGTGCAACAGCAGCAGCGTCAGGACGCCGCAGATCAAAGGGCGCAGCAAAGCCCCGTTATCAGCCTGACAGTGCCGTTGAAATATGCCGATGCAAAAGAAGTTGCGCTCAGCCTGAACGCGCAAAAAGGCTCACTGCTTTCCGCCAAAGGCAGCGCCACCGCCGATCCCCGCACCAACACACTTTTATTACGTGATACCCGCGAAGCGCTGGATGTCGCAGAACCTTGGGTCAGGGAGATGGATTTGCCGCTACAGCAGGTGCAGCTGGCTGCGCATATTGTCACGATGAACAGCGAGAGACTGCGTGAGCTGGGCGTTCGCTGGGGGTTCAACGGTGAGGAAGCCATCACCAAAGCGGTACGTGTCAATAATTTCAATATGGGACTGCCGGTGGAGAACCCGATGTTTGCCGCAGGTTTTAATCTGGCGCACATCAGTGGCCGAATTCTGGATCTGGAACTCACGGCGCTTGAGCAGGAAGATAAGGTGGATATCATCGCCAGCCCGCGCCTGCTGACCGCGCACATGCAAACCGCCAGCATCAAACAGGGCACTGAGATTCCGTATCAGGTTTCAAGCGGCGCAAGCGGCAGTACTTCGGTTGAATTTAAAGAGGCGGTACTCGGCATGGAAGTGACACCGAAGATTCTTCGCGACGGGCGTATCGAGCTGGCGCTGCAAATCAGCCAAAATATGCCGGGGCGAAGCATCAAACAGGCCGAAGGCGAAGCGCTGGCAATTGATAAGCAGGAAATTAAAACGCAGGTGACGGTCAGAGATGGGGAGACCCTTGTTCTTGGCGGGATTTTTCAGCGAAAAAACCAAAAAACAGACACCAAAGTGCCGGTGCTGGGCGACATTCCCGTCGTCGGTTCCTTGTTTAAACACCAGTACACGAATGAACAGCGGCGCGAGTTGGTGATTTTTATCACTCCGACCTTAATCCGCACCCAATAAACGGGTATTCTGACTTAACTGAAATTGCACAATAACGTTGAGCGCATGCAACTTTTTGTGTCGTGAGAGACTTCTGAGTTTGACGCTGCGGTCGATTTAGCTTACAAGGGTTACCGAATTGAGCACCGTGATCTTTTTATTACGACAGACACGCCGATAAAAACGTACGGTTTCCCTCCTGCGGCGTGCAAAGTGATTTATTCGGTTGCCAAACTACCAAGAGTGTTGAGATAATTTTTTTCTGATCTCGCACTATATCGCTCATGAGGTTTCAGTTTAGGTCCCGCCGCTAATTTGATTGGCGGGGCGGGTTATCATCAACGAATTGTCTTAGTAATACCGAAAAACATGGCAGAGAAACGCAATATCTTTCTGGTTGGGCCTATGGGTGCCGGCAAAAGCACTATTGGTCGACAGTTAGCTCAGCAACTCAATATGGAGTTTTTCGACTCCGATCACGAAATTGAGCGACGTACCGGAGCTGATGTGGGCTGGGTATTTGATTTAGAAGGCGAAGACGGATTCCGCGACCGCGAAGAAAAAGTGATCAACGAACTGACAGAAAAACAGGGCATTGTTCTGGCAACTGGTGGGGGTTCCGTTAAATCACGTGAAACCCGTAACCGTTTGTCAGCGCGTGGCGTTGTCGTCTATCTTGAAACTACCATCGAAAAACAACTGGCGCGTACACAACGCGACAAAAAACGTCCATTATTACAAGTGAGTGCTCCGCCACGTGAAGTGCTTGAAGCACTGGCGAAGGAACGCAATCCTTTGTATGAAGAGATTGCCGACGTCACTATTCGTACCGATGATCAAAGCGCCAAAGTCGTTGCTAACCAGATTATTAACATGCTGGAAAGTAACTGATTATTGGTTCCGGTCATTGCCTGAGGGTGTCAGCTAAAAAGGTTACAAAGCACGACATGGAGAGGATTACCGTAACGTTAGGGGAGCGAAGCTACCCCATTACGATTGCTGCCGGATTGTTCCACGATCCGGCTTCTTTTATGCCGGTAAAGGCAGGCGATCAGGTCATGATAGTGACCAATGAAACGCTTGCTCCTCTCTATCTGGACGCTATCCGTTCAGTTCTGGAGCAGGCAGGCGTTCGTGTTGATCAGGTGATACTGCCTGATGGTGAACAATACAAATCCCTGACTGTTCTGAATGACGTGTTTTCCGCGCTGCTCGAGAAGCCGCACGGACGTGATACCACGCTTGTCGCCCTTGGTGGCGGCGTAGTCGGTGATTTGACCGGCTTCGCTGCTGCCAGTTATCAACGCGGTGTGCGCTTTATTCAGGTGCCAACCACATTGCTGTCTCAGGTTGATTCTTCCGTCGGCGGTAAAACGGCGGTAAACCATCCACTCGGAAAAAACATGATCGGCGCGTTTTATCAACCTGCGTCGGTGGTGGTTGATCTCGACTGTCTGCGAACGCTGCCTGCCCGTGAAATGTCATCGGGTCTCGCGGAAGTTATCAAATACGGCATTATTTTGGATGCCGATTTCTTTGTCTGGCTCGAAGACAACATGGACGCATTACTGGCGCTGAATATGAACGCGCTGGCATATTGCATCCGTCGTTGCTGCGAGCTGAAAGCTGAGGTTGTGGCTGCCGATGAACGCGAAAACGGTATGCGCGCCTTACTGAATCTGGGCCATACTTATGGCCATGCTATTGAAGCAGAAATGGGTTATGGCAACTGGCTGCACGGCGAAGCCGTCGCGGCAGGTATGGTGATGGCGTGTTATACCGCGCATCGCCTCGGGCAATTTAGCCTGGGGGACATCGCGCGGGTCAAGGCGTTGTTAATCCGCGCGGGATTACCGGTTGCAGGCCCGCAGGTCATGGAAGCGCAGTCTTATCTGCCGCACATGATGCGTGATAAGAAAGTACTGGCTGGCGAGCTGCGTCTGGTTTTACCTAAAGCAATTGGTCAGTCTGAAGTGCGCTCCGGCGTATCGCATGAAATGGTGCTGGCTTCGATTGAAGATTGCCGTTAAGACTGCGGCCATGCTTTTGGCCAGATAACGACCGATTTTACCAATGCCCAGCAAAGCTTTATTTTTTAGTCAGGATAGTTGCTCCGCGTAAAACCTGTTTCAGGTTTTTAGCCGGGTTGGAGGTTTTAGATGGATGATTTAACACCGGAAGACGATCTCAAACCAGACACCAGCGATCGCCGCCCACCGCGCGCGCGCAAACCGTCTCCTTCCATTCCAAAGGTTCCTGTGAATCGTCAGTACGTGATGATCGGCATTGGTATTGTGGTGCTGATATTACTGATTGTCGGCATTGGTTCCGCCATGAAGTCGCCAGCGACTACCTCATCCGCGCAGCAGAACAACGGGCCTAAAGACATCAATCTTGCGGGCAACGACCTTGCGGGCAACAATGCGGCCGCACCGGCTCAGCCTTCGGCGCAAGCACAGGCGAATACGGCGCAGGCGGCTAACGGCCAGCAACCTCAGAGCATTGGTTTACCGCCAGTTTCTTCTACACCGACTGAAGCGCAGCCTCTGCCAGATAACGGGCAGAAAGAGCGTGTCGATCTGCCAGGCGATATGGGCGATGCTTTATCTTCCCAGCAGAATCAGGTGGATGGCGTAGCGCAAGGCAGCATGACACCCGCTGCCCAGTCACTGACCTCTTTACCGACAGCCCCGGCTACGGTGAACGGTTCGGCGCGGACTCAGATGCCTGCTGCCTCTCAGTCTTCAGCAACGCATACTCGCCCTGCACAATCTGCGCGTAATACTCAGCCTGCACATACCGCGAAACCGGCTGAACACAAACCGGCGTCGCAGACCGCGAAGTCTCAGCCTCAGGCGACGAAATCTCCTGCGACACATCCGTCAGCAGCACCGGCTGTCTCAGCCCCTGTTGTTGCTTCCGGCAGCGCATCGATGATTAAGTCTGCTCCGGGTTCGCACTTTACCCTGCAATTGAGCGGCGCTTCTCAGTCCAGCACGTTGAATGCATTCGCAAGACAGCAGGGCCTGAAAAATTATCTGGTTTATCAGACAGCCCGCGACGGGAAGCCGTGGTTTGTGCTGGTCAGTGGTAACTACGCTTCTTCCGCTGAAGCTAAACGTGCCATTTCCAGCTTGCCTGCGGAAGTTCAGGCGAAAAAACCGTGGGTCAAACCTGTACATCAGGTACAGCAAGACCTGAAAAAATGAATCTGATCTCAACGCGATTTGCTGTCTAAAAACAGGATACAATCCGCGGCTGTGAATTGTATAAGTAGCTAACTGACGGCATGAAGAAGAACCGCGCGTTTTTGAAGTGGGCTGGCGGCAAATACCCGCTGATTGATGACATCAGACGTCATCTACCAGCGGGAGATTGTTTGATAGAGCCTTTTGTTGGCGCGGGTTCGGTATTTTTGAATACCGAGTATGACGCTTATATTCTGGCGGACATCAACAGCGACCTGATCAATCTCTATAACATCGTGAAAATGCGTACCGAAGAATTCGTACGCGACGCCCGTGTGCTTTTCACGCCTGAGTTTAATGAATCAGATCGTTTTTACGCACTGAGGGCTGAGTTTAATGCCAGCAGCGATCCTTATCGTCGTTCGGTACTTTTCCTCTATCTCAACCGCCATTGTTACAACGGTCTTTGTCGTTATAACCTCAGTGGTGCGTTTAATGTCCCGTTCGGACGCTATAAAAAGCCGTATTTCCCTGAAGAAGAGCTCCACTGGTTTGCGGAAAAAGCCCGCAATGCGGTGTTTGTTTGCGAGCATTATCAGGACACTTTGCTGAAAGCGCAGTCTGGCTCGGTGGTGTATTGTGATCCCCCTTATGCACCGCTTTCGGCGACGGCCAATTTTACGGCGTACCACACCAACAGTTTTAGTATGGAAGATCAGCGCAATCTGGCGCGGCTGGCGTATCAGCTTTCCCATGAGAATAATGTGCCGGTGCTGATTTCCAACCATGAAACACCGCTGACGCTGGAATGGTATGCAGAGGCGAAACAGCTGCACCGCGTCTCGGCGCGCCGGACGATCAGCAGCAAAGTGGCTCAACGCAGCATGGTAAATGAACTTTTAGCGTTATATCGCTGATTACCGGCTAGCCGGTGATTTTCGGGAACCTTATCGTTTGGAGAAGCGGATGAAACAGTTTTTGATTGCACCGTCCATTCTATCGGCTGACTTTGCCCGCCTGGGTGAAGACACGGCGAAAGCATTGGAAGCTGGCGGAGATGTCGTCCATTTTGATGTGATGGACAATCATTACGTCCCGAATTTAACGATGGGGCCGATGGTCCTCAAATCATTACGCAATTACGGCATCACGGCGCCTATCGACGTGCATCTGATGGTGAAACCGGTCGATCGTTTGATCCCGGATTTCTCAGAAGCCGGGGCGTCTTACATCACTTTCCACCCTGAAGCCTCCGAGCACGTTGACCGCTCGCTGCAACTGATTAAAAGCCACGGCTGTAAAGCAGGTCTGGTTTTCAATCCTGCTACGTCCCTAAGTTATCTGGATTATGTTCTGGATAAACTTGATGTGATCTTGCTGATGTCCGTCAACCCGGGCTTTGGCGGTCAGTCATTTATTCCCGGAACGCTTGATAAATTGCGTCAGGTTCGCAAAATTATCGATGACAGCGGTTACGACATTCGCCTTGAAATTGATGGCGGCGTGAAAGCCGAGAATATCCGCGAAATCGCCGCAGCCGGTGCAGACATGTTCGTCGCCGGTTCCGCCATCTTTAACCAGCCTGATTATCGCACCGTGATTGACCATATGCGCAGTGAACTGGCTAAGGTCTCCCATGACTGAGCCTCTTGTTGCACGCGGCATTGCGTTCGATTTAGACGGCACGCTGGTCGACAGCGCGCCGGGCCTTTCCGAAGCGATTGATCTGGCGCTGCGTGATTTTGGCTTACCGGCCGCAGGCGTTGAGCGCCTGAGCACCTGGATTGGTAACGGTGCCGACGTGATGGTTGAACGCGCGGTTCGCTGGGCAGAAGGTGATTTGTCACCAGAGTTCCTGCAAAAAGTGCGCGATAAGTTTGACCACTACTACGCCGATACCGCCGCTTCAGGCAGCCGTTTATACCCGCAGGTGAAAGAAACGCTGGCTGCGCTGGCGGCTCTGGATCTGCCATTAGGGCTGGTCACCAACAAACCCACGCCGTTTATCGCGCCTCTGCTTGCCTCACTGGGCATCGACAGCTATTTCTCGCTGGTGATTGGCGGCGATGACGTCGTGGTGAAAAAACCGCATCCGGCACCGGTCTATCTGATGCTGGGAAAACTCGGTCTGCGTGCCAGTGAAATGGTATTTGTTGGCGATTCCCGCAACGATATTCAGTGCGCTCAGGCGGCGGGCTGCCCGTGTGTGGGCATGACTTACGGCTATAACTACGGTGAATCTATCGCGCTGACGAAACCCGATCGCGTGCTGGATCATTTCGCCGACCTTTTGCCCACTCTGGGGCTGTCATCTTTAAAAGATCAGGAAGCATAAAATGAGTAAACCCATCGTATTTAGTGGCGCACAGCCTTCCGGTGAACTGACCATTGGCAACTACATGGGTGCGCTGCGTCAATGGGTTCATATGCAGGACGATTACGAATGCATTTACTGCATCGTCGATTTGCATGCGATCACCGTACGCCAGGATCCCGCTCAGCTGCGTAAAGCGACGCTTGATACGCTGGCGCTGTATCTGGCTGTCGGCATTGATCCGAAGAAAAGTACCATCTTTGTGCAGTCTCATGTTCCTGAGCATTCCCAGCTGAGCTGGGCGCTGAACTGTTATACCTATTTCGGCGAGCTGGGTCGTATGACGCAATTCAAAGACAAATCAGCGCGCTACGAAACGTCTAACAGCGAAAGCATCACCGCGGGTCTGTTTGATTACCCGGTGCTGATGGCCGCCGATATTCTCCTGTACCAGACTAACCAGGTGCCGGTCGGTGAAGACCAGAAACAACATCTGGAGCTGAGCCGCGATATCGCCAGCCGCTTCAATGCCCTGTACGGTGATGTGTTTACCGTGCCTGAGCCGTTTATTCCGAAATCTGGTGCGCGCGTGATGTCGTTGCAGGAACCGACTAAAAAGATGTCCAAGTCCGATGACAACCGTAAAAACGTGATCGGCCTGCTGGAAGATCCGAAAGCGGTGTCCAAAAAAATCAAAAGTGCGATGACCGACTCCGAAGAGCCGCCTGTCGTACGTTATGACGTGAAAAACAAGCCGGGCGTTTCTAACTTGCTTGATATTCTGTCCGGCGTGACCGGCAAACCGATTCCGGAACTGGAAGCCCAGTTCGAAGGCCAGATGTATGGTCATCTGAAAGGCGCTGTCGCTGAAGCGGTTGCCGGTATGCTGACCGAAGTGCAGGAACGTTATCACCGTTTCCGTAACGACGAAGCTTACCTGCAGGAAGTGATGCGTGAAGGCGCTGAGAAAGCCCGCGCGCGTGCAAAAGTGACGCTGGCAAAAGCCTATGAAGCTATCGGTTTTGTGACCGCGCCTTAATCGCTGAGTCTGTTTGAAAATGAAAAGCCACGCCTTTCGGGACGTGGCTTTTTTGTTTGGGGTTGCCGGGTGAAGAACGCGTTAAGAACCGGCGCTGAAGTTGTAGGTAAACGTTGCGTTGTAGCGCCAGTCGCGGGAATGGCTGTCGAGCGGTACATCACCAATGGCCCGTGCGGCTTCGACCGATAACGTGTAGTGACGGTTATCGCCAAACATCACGTCAATCGCATAAGACGACAGATTCTGTTTCGGTAATCCGGCCTGATTGAATTCGGTGTGCGCACCGTCGATCACCGTGTAAGGCTGAATGGTTTTCAGCCAGATTCCCTGTTCCAGATTGTGGATATAGCGCAGCTCCACCTGGCCGCCGACGCCGTAATCGCCTTGCGCATCGCTGTCCGGATAGCCGCGCCCGTAATGCAGCGCGCCGAAATTCACCCGTTCCGGCTCCGGCAAATCATTGTCTGACCAGTCTCCTTCAACTGACGTACTGAGCCGCCATTTTTTGTCGAACAGATACGCTGCATCGCCGTTGAATTTCCAGCGGGTAAACGACAGATCGGCATTTGGCGTGGAATTCGTCGCGCCCAGCCCGTCGATCCCCTGGCGGACGTTAAATTTCGTGCTCCAGTAGGACTGGTCATATTCGCGATAACCGGCCAGTGTGATTTCTGCCGCCGGGTAGCGTATGCGCTGATTCACTTCCGGCAGCCGCACGCGCTGGTTTCCCAGACTTGCCTGCAAATCGTAATCATATTTTTTGTCAAGATAATCCAGCCCGCCGCTGATCGTCCACTGTTTTTTCCGTGTCAGCTCTAACGGATAACTGAACACGACGCCGCCGTTGTATTGCGTCTGAGTATTCTGCGAACCGACGTTGATGCCGTTCGGCAGCGATAAAATGGTGTTGTAGTCTTTGTCTTTCTGCTGGTAATAACTGCCTTTGAGCTGCATCAGCAGCCCGTCGTCACCGAGATATTGCTGATAGTTCAGACCGGCATAGGTTTTCCGCGTGTCGCTTTCCAGCGGAATTAATGTCGCAATTCCCAACTGTTCGCCGTAAGTGCTCAGCCCGCTGAGTGTGGCGTTGACCACTGCGGAACTGTCCCCTTTGCGCGTATCGACCGCAGTCTGAATGTTCCAGTTGCGCGGGCGCAAAGCCTGTACATTGAGCACGGTCGCGCCGTAGATATTGTCCGGATTATTGGCGGAGGCGGTCACTTTGGTGTCTGGCGTGCGCTCCATCAGGAGGGTGTAGCGTTCGAACGTATCCTGCGTCAGCGGTTTATCCGCCATGATGTGTTGCGACAGTTTGCTCAGCCAGCGACCGACCTGCTGATTATCGCTGTGGATCTGGGTGCCGGAAATATACCCTTCGACCAGCCCGATTTTCACCACACCATCTTTGAAATTATCCGCCGGAAGGTAGGCATAAGAGAGTACGAATCCGTCCTGATGATAACGCCGGGTAATTCCGTCCGCGGCCGCCAGTAGCTGCGACAGCGGCACTTTCTTGCCGACAAAAGGAGCGAAAGGCGCAGCCAGAGAATCCAGCGGATATTGCGTGCCGCCGACAAACTGAATGTGCTTCACCTCTATCAGCGTCTGAGGCGTCAGACTGGGGGCGGTTTTTTGTGCGGGCAGTTCGATTTTTTGTGTTTTAGCCGGAGGTTGTGAAATCGGCTGAGCCAGTTTGGCCGGGTTATTCGGGTCAATCAACGTAGGGAACATGTCTGCCGAACTGTAACCAACGACAGAGCCCAGTAACGCCACTATGCAGGATTTTATTCTCATAAACATTCCTTTGAACGCACAGGCAAATGTGGGAACCCGGAGGGAGAAGCCCGCTCCCCGGATGTCCGGACAACGGGCTTTTTACAACAATGTACTATGGTGTTTTATTCACCTTCAGGCCCAGCCCGCCGGTGACCGTCCCCAGCGTGGTCCCGACGCCCGCAATCAGGCCGCCTGATTGTGTGAGCGAAGCGCCTGCGCCAGCAGAAATACCACCGGAATTACTGGCGGTGGTCGTCGTTGTGCTGCTGGCCGGAACCAGAAGCGTACCGGTTTTAGACACTGCCTGGCCGGTATCTGTAACTGCGGTGCCCAGACCCGCCAGCGCCGGTGTGCTGGTAGAAACCTGTGTCCCGACGGAGCTGACCGCGCCGCCCACCTGATTCAGCAAACCGTTAACAGGCGTACCTAAACCGGTCGCGCCGCCCACGGCTTGGGTGGTGGTTTGTACATTGGCGACAACCGGCGTCACGATGCCCGTCGCTGCCGTCGTGACGCCGGAAAGCGCGCCGCTCTGTACATTTTGCGCCAGACCGTTACCGGTCGTGGTGACCAGTGATCCGACGTTATTCACCAGACCGCCCGTCGCACCGGTTATGCCACCCAGCGGCGTGCCGGCGGTGTTAGCGGCAATGGACGTTCCAAGACCGGATACGCCGGTGCCTAAATCAGCCACGGCTTTTGGCACGCCTGCGACCGTGGTGCCGATGGCATTAGGATTGGTGCCAAACTGGCCGACACCGTTTTGAATACCGCTACCCACGGACGTCACCGCATTCCCGGCGCTGTCGACAATGGTCACAACGCCTGAACCTGCGACCGGAATATTACTGATAGGTGTCTGGCTGGCGATACTGCTGACTTGTGTCCCCAGGCCACTGACTGCGCCACCCGCACTGCTCAGGATGGTGCCGGTAGTGAGTGTGGTGGATGTCGATCCGGTCCCTGTCCCTGTTCCGGTACCCGTTCCCGTCCCGGTCCCTGTCCCCGTACCCGTTCCGGTTCCATTACCTGCGGTGGTGGTTCCGTCACCGGTCGTTGTGGTGCCTGTTCCGGTTCCATTTCCGGCGGTCGTGGTGCCGTCACTGCCTGTTGTTGTCCCGTCTCCGGTCGTTGCCGAGCCGGTGGTGGACGTTTTTGCCGTATGAGAAGAACCGCCGCCGCCACTGCCGCTACAGGCAGCCAGTGACAGGGCGACTAAGATTGCCAAAGCAACCTTGTTAACATGACCAACATGAATGGTATGGCGCATGATTTGACCCTCCACGGGAGATTACGCCACAGTCGGCGTACTTAAAGTCTAAGTTGAAGATTCTGAATATTCCATTTGTGTGGGGTGAATATTTTGGTTTTAAGAGAGAGATTCCCGAAATTCAGGAATTTTATTCTGTTATAAGAATTCTCTTATAATTTAACGTAGAGAAGTGAAAGTCATATCACTTCTCTGAATTGATTAAAAAAATAAATGGAGTTTTCGGGCGGGGAGGGGTATTACTGCGGTGTTTCGCTGGCAAACCAGTTGAGTTTATGGCGCAGGCTGACCACGCTGCCGACGATAATCAGGCTCGGGCTTTGCACCTGTTTAGCCAGATTTTCGAGGTCAGTCAGGTTTCCGGTGACCACGCGCTGCTGCTGGCTGGTACCGTTTTCGACCAGCGCGACAGGCGTTTGTGCTGCCAGACCGTTTTCCAGCAGACGCCGTTGGATCTCGCCCGCCTGCGTCAGCCCCATATAAAACACCAGCGTTTGCTGACCCTGCGCCAGACATGCCCAGTCGAGTGCGCCGTCCTGTTTGGCGTGGCCGGTGATTAGCCGTACGCTTTGCGCATGATCGCGGTGCGTCAGCGGAATGCCGCTGTAGGCGGAACAACCCGAGGCGGCCGTGATGCCTGGCACAACGGAAAACGCGATGCCCGCGGCTTTCAGTGCTTCCAGCTCTTCGCCGCCGCGACCAAAGATAAACGGATCGCCACCTTTCAGGCGCACAACGCGTTTACCCATTTGCGCCTGTTCCAGCAGAATTTCGTTGATGCGCTCCTGGGCAACACAATGATGCCCGGCGCGCTTGCCGACGAAAATGCGCTCGGCGTCGCGGCGCACCAGATTCAGCACGCCGTCGGAAACCAGCCGGTCATAAACCACCACGTCGGCCAGCTGCATTTGCTGCAAACCCTTGAGCGTCAGCAGACCGGCATCGCCCGGCCCGGCACCAACCAGAATCACTTCACCGTGTTTATCCACCGGCTCGCTGAATAATTCTTCGAGATATTGCCCGCTTTGCGCGTCGTCATTATTGGCCAGTGATTGCGCCAGACGATGATGATTAAACAGCTTTTCCCACCAGCGGCGGCGGTCGGACATTTCGCTGAACTGCGCTTTGACCCGTGCGCGTAATCCGCCCGCTACCTGCGCCAGTTTGCCCAGATGTTGCGGCAAAATGGATTCCAGACGTTCGCGTAACAGGCGCGCCAGAACCGGCGCATTGCCGCCGGAAGAGACGGCGATCATCAGTGGTGAACGGTCGATAATCGACGGCATGATCACGCTCGCGCTTTCCGGTGCATCCACCACGTTACAGAAAACGCGGCGTTGCTCGGCGGCTTCGCTGACTTCCTGATTCACTAAATCAGAATCCGTCGCGGCAATGACCAGCCACTTTTCATCGACCAGCAGCGGCGAGAATTCGCCTTTCAGCAGGCGGACTTTGCCTTCGTCTGCCCAAATCTCAAATTGCGACGTGAAGGTGAGGGCGTTGACCGTCAGTTTCGCACCGGCATCGAGCAGCAAACGGGCTTTGCGTTCGGCAACGTCACCGGCGCCCACCAGCAGACAGGCTCTGTTTTTTAACTGACAAAAGAGGGGCAAATAATCCATGACGACGTTCCCGAAAGCAGATAACAACGCCGCCCGAAGGCGGCGTGAAAGGCGCGGAGTTTAGCAGGTTTCTGCGTGAAGGCTGGTGGTATTGATTTCCACGCTGCCGCCCTGAACACGAACCTCAAAGGCCGGAATCGAATGCGTATCGTCTTCCATACACAAACCATCCGTCAGGCGAAAATGCTGTTTTTTCAGCGGGCTGGCGACCCACAATTCGCCCTGATGTTCGGCAATAATCCCGCGTGACAGCACGCTTGATTTTGCGAAGGGATCGATATTCGACAGCGCGAAAATCTGCTCATCAGCGTAAGGACGGAACAGCGCAACTTGCTGATCGCCCGCCAGCGCGCAAACGCCGCAGCCCGGCAGGATTTGCTCAACAGAACAAAGCGTTAACCACTGGCTCATAATACTTCCTCCCCGTCGGCGATCATTTTCACCGGAATGCGTTCGTCCGGGCGCGCCGGACGGTGCTGTTCGCGTTCTGACACGAACTGGACGTTCGGGTCGCGCTGCGCGCTGTTGATAAAGTGCGTGAAGCGGGTCTGCGCCGCCGGGTCGTTCAGCGTTTCCTGCCATTCGCAAACCGCAGATTCACGCAGACGTGCCAGTTCGGCTTCCAGCTGATCGTTCAGGCCGAGTTTGTTATCGATAATCACTTTGCGCAGATAGTCGATGCCGCCTTCGAGGTTGTCCATCCAGACCGAGGTGCGTTGAAGCTTATCGGCGGTGCGGATGTAGAACATCATGAAGCGGTCGAGATAGCGCAGCAGCGTTTCGTTATCCAGATCGGCGGCCAGCAGATCGCCGTGACGCGGTTTCATACCGCCGTTGCCGCAGACATACAGGTTCCAGCCGTTTTCGGTGGCGATAATCCCGACGTCTTTGCCCTGAGCTTCCGAACATTCACGGGTACAACCGGAGACGCCGAACTTCATTTTGTGTGGTGTGCGGATGCCTTTGTAGCGGTTTTCCAGACTGATGCCGAAACCGAGACTGTCGCCAACGCCGTAGCGACACCAGGTGCTGCCGACGCAGGTTTTCGCCATGCGCAGCGCTTTCGCATACGCCTGACCGGTTTCGAAACCGGCGTTAATCAGTTTCTGCCAGATAGCCGGTAAATCGTCTTTCTGCGCGCCGAACATCCCGATGCGCTGGGAGCCGGTAATTTTGGTGTAGAGGTTATATTCCGCTGCAATTTCGCCAATCGCCATCAGGCCTTGTGGCGTGATTTCGCCGCCCGGTGAGCGCGGGATAACAGAATACGTGCCATCTTTTTGCATGTTGGCGAGGAAGACGTCATTGGTGTCCTGAAGCGGCGTGTGCTGTGCTTTCAGCACATAATCATTCCAGCAGGAGGCGAGCAGCGAACCGACAGTCGGTTTACACACTTCGCAGCCATAACCTTTGCCGTATTTATTGAGCAGATCGTCAAACGAACGGATGCCTTCGACGCGGATCAGGTGATACAGCTCCTGACGCGAATACGCAAAGTGCTCGCACAGGTGATGATTCACCTCGATGCCCTGTTTGCTCAGCTCAGCGTTCAGCACTTGTGTGACCAGCGGAATACAACCGCCACAGCCGGTCCCGGCTTTGGTTGCGGATTTCAGCGCCGCGACGGTGTGGCAGCCGCCCTGAACCGCTTTGATGATGTCGCCTTTGGTGACGTCAAAACAGGAGCAGATTTGCGCGCTTTCCGGCAAGGCGTCGGTGCCGATCACTGCGCCGCCGCTGCCCGCGTGGGCAGGCAGGATAAGTGCATCCGGGTTTTCCGGCAGTTCGATGCTGTTAAGCACCAGTTGCAACAGATTGCCATAATCGCTGGTGTCGCCGACCAGAACCGCGCCTAGCAACGTTTTGTTGTCTTCGCTGACGACCAGACGTTTGTATAACGCTTTGCTTTCATCCAGATAGACGTAGCTGCGGGCGCCCGGTGTGCGTGCGTGTGCATCGCCGATACCCGCAACGTCAACGCCGAGCAGTTTCAGCTTGGCGCTCATGTCTGCGCCGGTGAAGGTATTTTCGCGGCCAAGAAGATGGTCTGCGGTGACCTGCGCCATTTTGTAGCCCGGTGCGACCAGACCGAAGGTACGCTGATTCCACGACGCACATTCGCCGATGGCGTAAACGTCCGGATCGCTGGTCTGGCACTGGTCGTTAATGACGATGCCGCCGCGCGGTGCAATTTCGAGATCACACTGGCGTGCCAGTTTGTCCTGAGGACGGATGCCGGTAGAGAACACGATAAAATCGACTTCCAGCGCGGTGCCGTCAGCGAATTCCATGGTTTTGCGGGCAGAGCTTCCGCCCTGAACGATTTGTCTGGTGTTTTTCGCGGTGTGAACCTGCACGCCCATGCTTTCGATTTTCTGGCGCAGCTGGCTGCCGCCCATCACATCAAGCTGTTCCGCCATCAGACCGGGTGCGAATTCAACCACATGCGTTTCAACACCGAGGTTTTTCAGGGCACCCGCCGCTTCCAGCCCGAGCAAACCGCCGCCGACGACGGCACCGCGTTTGCTGCGACGGGCGCAGGATTCGATGGCGTGCAAATCTTCAATGGTGCGGTAAACGAAACAGTCCTGGCCGTCAGAACCCAGGATCGGGGGTACCCACGGGTAGGAACCGGTCGCGATAATCAGTTTGTCGTAGTACACCGTGCGGCCGCTGCTGGAGTGGATCACTTTTTCTTTGCGGTTCAGCGTGATGGCGCGTTCGCCGATCAGTACGTTGACGTTGTGCTTTTCGTAAAATCCTTCGCGAACCAGCGACAGTTCTTCGGCGGTATGGTGTGAAAAGTAAGAGGAAAGATGGACGCGGTCATAGGCCACGCGCGGCTCTTCACATAATACCGTGATATCGAACTGATCCGGCTCCGCTTTATCCAGCAAATCCTCGATAAAGCGATGGCCGACCATGCCGTTACCAATAATCGCGAGTCTGACTTTGCTCATAATTGCCTCAATTTTGATTTTATGAGGCTAAACATAACCCGCGCGTAACAGGGGGTATTGATACAAATCAAGCCGCTTCCAATATACCCCTTAGTAGGTATTTAGCTGATTTCATTGGGGTTTTGTGTAACCTTTCGATTTATAAACACTTTCAGGCTATTGTTCTTAGATTGGCCTTACAATCACTGACGACGCAGTCTTTCTAAAACGATGAGGTAACGCGTGACGAAAACTCCTTTGCGTACCATTAAAAATGTCCGTCTGCCTGATCGGGAAGGGTTGTGGCAGATAGAAATCGAAGACGGTGTGATCCGCCATATCGTTTCGCAGCTGGATAATGCCGATTACGGCGATCACATCCTGGATGCGGAAGGCGGGCTGGCGATCCCGCCTTTTATCGAACCGCATATTCACCTTGATACGACGCAAACCGCCGGTCAGCCCGCGTGGAACCAGTCCGGTACGCTGTTTGAAGGCATTGAACGCTGGGCAGAACGCAAGGCCGTGCTCACGCATGAGGATGTAAAACAGCGCGCGTGGAAGACGCTGAAATGGCAGATTGCCAACGGCATTCAGCACGTCCGTACGCACGTTGATGTCTCCGACCCGACGCTGACCGCGCTGAAAGCCATGCTGGAAGTGAAAGCCGAAGTCGCGCCGTGGGTTACGCTGCAAATCGTGGCGTTTCCGCAGGAAGGGATTATGTCGTATCCCGACGGCGAAGCCCTGCTGGAAGAGGCGCTGAAGCTGGGTGCTGACGTTGTCGGCGCGATTCCGCATTTTGAATTTACCCGCGAATATGGCGTGGAGTCGCTGCACAAAACCTTTGCGCTGGCGCAGAAATACAACAGGCTCATCGACGTGCATTGCGATGAAATCGATGATGAACAATCGCGTTTTGTGGAAACCGTGGCGGCGCTGGCGCTGCGTGAAAACATGGGCCAGCGCGTTACCGCCAGCCATACCACCGCGATGCACTCATATAACGGTGCGTATACTTCGCGGCTGTTCCGTCTGCTGAAAATGTCGGGCATCAATTTTGTCGCCAATCCGCTGGTAAACATTCATCTGCAAGGGCGCTTTGATACCTACCCGAAACGTCGCGGTATTACGCGTGTGAAAGAAATGCTGGAGGCGGGGATTAACGTCTGCTTCGGTCACGATGACGTTTTTGATCCGTGGTATCCGCTGGGCACCGCCAATATGTTGCAGGTTTTGCACATGGGGCTGCATGTTTGCCAGCTGATGGGATATCAGCAAATTGACGATGGCCTGAAGCTGATTACCACGTACAGCGCGCGAACAATGAATCTGACGGATTACGCGCTGCAAGATGGCAATCCGGCGAACCTGGTGATCCTGCCTGCACAGAATGGTTTTGATGCTGTCCGCCGTCAGACGCCGGTGCGATATTCCATCCGTCAGGGACGTCTTATCGCGCAAACCGAACCGGCAAAAACGGTCATCCATCTTGATAAAGATTATCCGGTAGATTTCAACAGCTAACGCTAAGATAAATACCGTGTAATATTATGAAATATCTGAATAATTTAGTTTTAAGCGTAAATAAAGGTAAAGGTCTGGCGCTGAGCCTAAAGCCTCTTTAGAATCAGTGGGATCTGTTGTTTGTATTCTGAAGAAAGGAACCGTCATGTTTAAACGTACTTTAGTGGCCTTAACTGCGCTGCTATCCCTGACTGCAATGTCACCGGTTTTCGCCGCCGGTCAAACCCACGTAATGCTGACCACTTCAGCAGGGAATATCGAATTGGAACTCGACAGTGCGAAGGCACCGGTTTCTGTGAAGAATTTCGTCGATTACGCGCAGAGCGGCTATTACAACAACACCATTTTTCATCGCGTGATCCCGGGCTTCATGGTTCAGGGCGGTGGCTTTACGACTGACATGCAGCAGAAAGCGACCAAAGAACCGATTAAGAACGAAGCTGACAACGGCCTGCGTAACCTGCGCGGCACCGTTGCTATGGCGCGTACTGCCGATAAAGACAGCGCGACCAGCCAGTTCTTCATCAACGTGGCAGACAATGCTTTCCTGGATCACGGTCAGCGTGATTTTGGCTATGCCGTTTTCGGTAAAGTCATCAAAGGCATGGACGTGGTCGACAAAATGTCTTCCGTGAAAACCGATAACGTCGGGCCATACCAGAACGTTCCGACCACGCCGATTGTTATCCTCTCTGCGAAAGTCTTGCCATAACATTCAGCTTTCCGGTTCCTTTCTGCAAAGAATCTAAGCCTCCTTTCGGGAGGCTTTTTGTTGGGTGTTTCTTGACGCCCCTTGTCCTGACTAATAGGTTTTAAAGAGCGTTACCGCGTCCCACTTTCAAGGAAAAAGAAATGAGCGAACCCCGCCTTATTGCCAAAGCCATGAATGAAGGCCAGCCGGTTCAGGATCTGGTGGTCCTGCCTGCTCTGGCGAACCGGCATGGATTAATAACTGGCGCGACCGGCACAGGTAAAACGGTCACGCTGCAACGCATGGCTGAACAGTTTTCGCGTATCGGTATTCCTGTTTTTCTGGCCGATGTAAAAGGGGATTTATCGGGGATTGGCGCAGAAGGCGTGCCTTCGGAAAAACTCGCCGCGCGCCTGAAGAATATCGGCGTCACTGACTGGCAGCCGCAGGCGTGCAGCATTATCCCGTGGGATATTTTCGGTGAAAAAGGTCATCCGATCCGCGCCACGATTTCCGATCTCGGGCCGTTATTGCTGGCGCGGTTGCTGGATCTGAATGACGTGCAAAGCGGCGTGTTGCAGCTGGTTTTCAAGATTGCCGATGACAACGGACTTTTGCTGCTCGACATGAAAGATTTGCGCGCGATGGTGCAGTTTACCGGCGAAAACGCGAAGCAGTTCCAGACGCAGTACGGCAATATTTCCACGGCGTCTATCGGGGCGATTCAGCGCGGCCTGATGACGCTGGAAGGTCAGGGCGCGAATCAGTTCTTCGGCGAGCCGATGCTGGATATCAACGATCTGATGCGCACCGATAAAAACGGTCATGGGATCATCAATCTGCTGGCCGCAGATAAGCTGATTAATCAGCCCAAACTCTATTCTGTTTTCCTGCTCTGGCTGCTGGCGGAACTGTTCGAACAACTGCCGGAAGTGGGTGACCCGGAACAGCCGAAGTTGGTGTTTTTCTTTGATGAAGCGCATCTGTTGTTCAATGACGCGCCTGAAGCGTTACTGACGAAAATCGAACAGGTGGTGCGCCTCATCCGTTCTAAAGGCGTCGGGATTTACTTCGTCACACAGAACCCGCTGGATATTCCTGACAGCGTGCTCGGACAGCTTGGCAACCGGGTTCAGCACGCTTTGCGCGCCTTTACGCCACGCGACCAGAAAGCGGTAAAAGCCGCGGCGCAGACCATGCGCGCCAATCCGGCGTTCGATGCGGAAGCGGTGATTAGCGAGCTGGGCGTCGGCGAAGCGCTGGTGTCTTTCCTCGACGTAAAAGGGCGGCCGGAAATTGTGCAGCGTGCCATGGTCATCGCCCCCGAATCAAAAATGGGCATGCTGGCGGAAGATGAACGCAATAAAGCCATCAATCAGTCGCCGTTGTATGGCCGCTACGAAGACAGCGTGGATCGCGAATCCGCGTATGAAAAAATCACCGCACAGGGCTTCGGTACCGTGGCAGCCCCGCAACCGGGCGGCGCGGCTAAACCCACGGCGGAAGCCGGATCCGGCGGCGGGTTGATGGGGGGGCTCAATGAAATCCTGTTCGGCAGCACCGGCCCGCGTGGCGGCAAACGCGACGGTGTGGTGCAGGTTGCCGCCAAAAGTATGGCCCGCGATTTAGGGCGACAGATTCTGCGCGGCGTTTTGGGCTCAATTATGGGTGGCCGTAAAAAGTAATCTCTTCTGTTCAACACACGAAGCTGAAACGCGTCAGCTTTGTGTGTGTTTTCTCTGCCTGACTTCTCACTATTTCCTGTAACAAATCCCGTTTCATTCTTCTTTTGCCACCCTGAGCACGTTGTGGCGGGTGGTTTTACGGCAAAACCTATCAAGGTGAAGACTGTCACGTTTTTCATCCTGCGGGATTTGTAGGCTGAATTGCTTTTGGGCTAAATCAATTCAGCAAAAAGGAGTGGATGTGAAAAAATTACTCGTAACCGGGATCGTCATGGGGCTTTTTTCGTGGCAGGCTGCCGCACAAACTATCGTGCTGACGGATGCTGAAGCCGGTACTGAACTGGGAAACTGGAAAACTGACAGCAAAAAGCTGAATATCACCGGTGCAGATTTCAGCATCGAACAAAAAGTTTTGCACGGCGGTAAACAGGAAGGGTCGAAAGTCATTACGATCACCAGCAAAGGGCTGACCATCGCCCTGAGCCCGACGCGCGGCATGGATTTACTGCATGTCACCGGCGATAACATCCGGCTGGGCTGGGATTCGCCGGTGCAGGAAGTGGTGAATCCGGCGTACATCAATCTGGAAAGCCGCAACGGCGTAGGCTGGCTGGAAGGTTTCAACGAAATGATGGTGCGCTGCGGCTTTGAATGGACCGGCCATCCGGTGACCGCGGACGGCATGATTTATACGCTGCATGGCCGCGCAGGCAACACGCCAGCGTCGAAAGTCGTGGTGGAGATTGCAGAAAAAGCGCCGTACGAAATCACCGTGCGCGGGCTGCTCAAAGAAGATACCTTCAAGAAAGCCAGGTTGGAAACCTGGACTGAGCTGCGCTACGTGCCGGGCAGCCAGTCCTGGACCATTCACGATGAACTCACCAACTCGTCGGACTATCCGCACGACTACCAGATTATTTATCACAGCAACTTTGGTCAGCCAATCCTTGAGCAGGGCGCTCGCTTTATTGCACCACTAAAATCCATTTCTCCGTTCAACGATTACGCCAAAAAAGGCCTGACCGACTGGCCGACTTACGCAGGGCCAACCAAAGGCTTCGATGAAATGGTCTTCAACATGGTGCCGCTGGCGGATGCGCAGGGTAAAACCGTCGCGGGCGTTGTCAACAAAGCCGGTGATAAAGGCGCGTCAATCGAGTTCGATACCCATCAGCTTCCGCTGCTGACGCTGTGGAAAAACACCGACACGCTGAAACAGGGATATGTCACCGGTATTGAACCGGGCACCAACTATGCTTATCCGGTGACGATTGAGCGTAAACAAGGCCGCGTGAAACAACTGCAACCCGGCCAGAGCACCGTGTTCGAGCTGAAATACTCGCTGTTGCCAGACGCGCAGGCGGTTAAGCAGCTCGAAGACCGGGTGAAAACGTTGCAGGGTGAGCATAAAACTGACGTCATCAGCCAGCCGATCGCTGTTGAATAATCCGAGTTTGGGGCACTCAGCCGGGTGCCCTTTTTTCTCTGTCTATACTTACCTTCACAAGGTATGCGCCCGAATGGCCATATCCGGGGAGGAAATATGGCGAAAAAAATGACCCTCAGACAGCAGGAAAAACTCTTTCGCGAACGTCAGCGGGAGAACTTTCAGGCCAGCAGTCTGCTTGATGGTTTGCAGGTTGAAGCCGTCACGCTGGATAACGAACAAATTTCGCAGCGCTTGTCCGAGCTGAGGAGGCACTATGAACGATAAACTCGTGGCAGGTGCCGATCCTTACTACTATCCCGGCATCAACGTTCTGAAAAACAGCCTCGGGATCCGGGAGGAACATCGTCTGTTGCAGGCCGAACTGGCTTTCACCGCACTGCGCGCCGCCGCCATGCCGCTCGGCCCGGCCACCATGGGCTTACCGCATCTGTGCGCTATCCATCTTTCCCTGTTCCAGGACATCTATCCGTGGGCGGGCAAGTTCCGCGAAATCGATATTTATAAAGACGATACGCAGTTTTGCCATTTCGAATACATCGAAAATGAAGGCAACGCGCTGATGCAGGAACTCGAGGAAGAGGAGTTTCTGGTCGGATGGCCGCACGATAATCTGGCAGAACGGCTGGCGCACTATTACACCGGCCTGAACCTGTTGCATCCATTCCGGGAAGGTAACGGGCGCGCGCTGAGAATATTCATCGAGCAGCTGGTTATCCACGCCGGTTATGACATTGAGTGGGCCAAAGTCGGGCGTGAGCGCTGGCTGGCCGCCAACAAAACGGCGGTTTTTGGCGATGAAACAGACCTGGTGGCGATTTTTAATCAGGTGATCAGTGAAATCGATGAGGCACATTGACCGGCGCACCTTGATCGACAAAAAGGCTGAAGCCTGCGGATAAAAATGCGTAGAATTACCCGGTAAATTTTTCGACTTTACCGGGATTGACCATGCTGCTGCTGATCGACAACTACGACTCGTTTACCTACAACCTCTACCAATATTTTTGCGAGCTGGGGGCAAAAGTCAGCGTGGTGCGTAACGATCAGCTGACGATTGCGGATATCGAACAGCTTTCCCCGTCACATCTGGTGATTTCGCCCGGCCCGTGTACGCCCGATCAGGCGGGAATTTCCCTGCAAGCCATCACCCATTTTGCCGGTAAACTGCCGGTTCTCGGCGTCTGCCTCGGGCATCAGGCAATGGCGCAGGCATTCGGCGCAAAGATTGTCCGCGCCCGCCAGGCCATTCATGGCAAAACTTCTCCCATCTGCCATACCGGCAACAGCGTTTTTACCGGGCTGAATAATCCGCTGACGGTGACGCGCTACCATTCCCTGGTGATTGCGCCCGAAACGCTGCCCGATTGTTTTGACGTCACCGCGTGGACTGAGCGCGAAGGCCAGCGCGACGAAATTATGGGCATCATGCACAAAACCTTACCGCTGCATGGCGTTCAGTTTCATCCGGAAAGCATTCTGAGTGAACAGGGGCATCAGCTTCTGGATAATTTCCTTAAAATCTAATCAGTTAATCTTGCTGATAAAATTACTTACCCATCAGGTGTGATTTCTGTTTGCCTGTGCGTGATTTTTTATGCATATTTTGTGATTATATTTTCATATTACTTCAGTAAGGGAAAACGGTTATGGCAGAAAAATCAGCGGTAGATCGGGGTACGTTCGACAAAGTGATTTTGCCGGTTTATTCACCTGCGAAATTCATTCCGGTGAAGGGCAAAGGCAGCCGCGTGTGGGACCAGCAGGGCACCGAATACGTTGATTTCGCTGGCGGTATCGCGGTTACGGCGCTCGGACATTGTCATCCGGCACTGGTTAAAGCCTTGCATGAACAGGGTGAAACTCTGTGGCATGTCAGTAACGTATTTACCAACGAACCCGCTCTGCGACTGGCTCAGAAGTTGATCGACGCCACTTTTGCCGACCGCGTATTTTTTGCCAACTCCGGCGCTGAAGCTAATGAGGCCGCATTCAAACTTGCGCGCTATTATGCTTCCCACCGCCACAGCCCGTACAAAAGTAAGATCATCGCTTTCCATAACGCTTTCCATGGCCGCACGTTGTTTACCGTTTCAGTCGGCGGACAGCCGAAATATTCCGACGGCTTCGGCCCGAAACCTGCTGACATCGTACATGTGCCCTTCAACGATCTGGACGCGGTAAAAGCGGTGATCGACGACCATACCTGCGCAATTGTGGTCGAACCCGTTCAGGGCGAAGGCGGGGTGACACCGGCCACCAAAGAATTCCTGCAAGGGCTGCGTGAACTTTGCGACAAACATCAGGCACTGCTGGTGCTCGATGAAGTGCAAAGCGGTATGGGGCGTAGCGGTAAGTTGTTCAGCTACATGCATTACGGCGTGACGCCGGACATTCTGACCACAGCCAAAGCGCTGGGCGGCGGTTTCCCTGTCAGCGCCATGCTGGCAACGGAAGACGTTGCATCGGTGATGGAGCCGGGCAAACATGGCACCACCTACGGCGGTAACCCGCTGGCCTGTGCCGTCGCCGAAGCCGCACTGGATATTATCAATACGCCAGACGTGCTGGCCGGTATCAATGAACGCCGCGAGAAATTCATCAGCGCGCTGGATGCCATCAACCAGAAATATTCTGTCTTCAGCGAATTCCGCGGGCAGGGGTTGCTGATTGGCGCCGAGCTGTCGGATGCCTTCAAAAACCGCGCCGGAGAGTTTCATGCCGCCGCCGCTGAGTTCGGGTTGATGATGCTGGTGGCGGGCCCGAATGTGATCCGGTTTGCACCATCACTGGTTATCGACTTCGCGGATATTGAAGAAGGGATGGGGCGCTTTGAGAAAGCTGTGGCAAAAGTTACAGGCTGACTGCTCCCCCCTTGCGAAGGGGAGATCGACGTTTTACTTCTATCCTGCAATAGCTGAACGGTTTTACTTTTGCTCCTTCCCCTTTCACGAGGGGAAGGCTGGGATGGGGTGTGGTTTGAGGGCAACTCAGACAATTAAGCCGACCTTAATACCCCACCCCTCCCTTTCGCAGGGGAGGGAGTTATAAATTACGCCCGCCGCGTTAACCAGATCCCATGATGTGGTCTCTGCTTCCACGCCAGTGACGAAATAGTATGCATCACACTCAGATGCGATATCACCCTCCGCAGGTGGCGTTCCATTTCGGTCAGCGGCATATCCGGATGCAGCTCCGGCGCATTAAACAAGGTGTTCTCACCACCGGGCCCGTCGTAAAGCAACCGTTGCTGACAGCTTTGCAGCGCGATTTCGCAGGTCTGCAAATACTCCGTCGCCAGTTTCTCCGGCAGCATGTAGTGCTCGCGGGCGAGAATAGTCATCGCATTGATGTGCTCGACAATAAACTGACTGTGCGTCACCCACAGACGCATATCCGCCAGATAATGCGAGTTAAAGCCCGGTTCCTGCATTGCCTGATTCAGTGAGGTGAACAGTTTATTATGCGCCTGATTGACCTGCATTCGGGTGTAAGCGAGTTTCGCGGCATCCGGATTTTCCTCAAGCAGTAACCGGATTGCGTTCTGATAGGTTTCCAGCGCCTGATGCGCATTCTGGCGCAGCAAACCGCTTTGCCATTGCGGCCACAACCAGATGGTGCCGCCGAAAGCCAGCGCACAGCCGATCAGCGTATCTATCAGCCGTGGTACGAGAAAGTGTACGCCATTCATCGCCAGCAGTTGCAGGGTATACACGGCTGTCACTGTCATACCTACCATTGCCAGCCCGTAGTTTTTGCGTAAAACCGTGTAGGACAACAAAGTAATCAGCAGCATGCAGAGCAACGTGGTGCTTTCGGGTAATTCCAGCTTCAGCAATCCGGATGCAATCAGTAATCCGGCCAGCGTCCCCAGCGCACGGTGCTGGATACGTACGCGCGTGGCGTTATAGCCGTTCTGGCTGACCAGCATGATGGTCAGCAAAATCCAGTAGGGCTTGGGCAGATTGAAAAACAGACCAAGGCTGCTGCCAATCGCCAGGATGATGCCAAGCCGGGCAGCATTGCGCAGCGCGACCGATTTAAAGGAAAGATAACTTTTCAACGCCGGCCAGAAAGGTAAGCGGGGCTGAGTGTTCATCAGATCGCGTCGGTACAGCGGACGTTGTGTCCGCAATAAACGCGCAATGCGGCTGAAATGGTAATAGCAAAATTGACCGACCGGATTCTCCGGATTGCGCGCGGCTATTTTCTCCAGCGCGGCCAGTTCGTTGGCCATCGTAAATCGCCCGGATAAACGGTGATAAAGAATGTCATCAGCGATGACCCGCAGACGGGCGGAGATCACCTGCGCATTACGTCGTATAACCGCTTCGGCGTGGCTTTCTTCCACCAGCTTTTGCACTTCTTCCGGCTGATGCAGGCTCACCGTGATGTGTTCCTGCAAATCGAGTGCGACCTGAAAACGCTGGAACAGTCGCTTATGGTGATGATGATGTCCGTGTTGCGGCAGCATGTGCAGTTGCTGATAAAGCAGGGCAATCAGATCGATAACCTGTTGCTGACGCGCCAGCAGTGGCGGTAGCGCGGTTTCAGGATCGGTGTGTTGCGTCAGCAGGCTGTATTTCGCCTCGAAGTAATCTGCCAGTTGCAGATAGAGCTGGCTGAGGGTTTCGCGCATCGGTTGTTCTTTTGAAATACGAAACCACGCCCAGTTAAAGATACCGTACCAGGCGGTGCCTGCGGCGAACAGCGCCGGAGCTTGCCACATCGGGCGCAGACCCACCATGCTCAGCGTGAAGATGGTCGCCACCAGCGCACCGGGCAACAGACGCGCATGCAGCGGGCTGATTTCACCGGTCACGCCCAGCAGTAACGCCAGCGACAGCATGATGAGCGGCAGGGGAATGTGCCAGCTTTCCAGCATCACTTGCAGCAGAATGCTGCTCAGGGCAAAAAGCGTGCCGCCGACCATCAGACGTTTGAAAAAGCGTTTGTGTGGCGTATCCAGACCCGCGACATTGCAGCAGGCCGGGCACAGGGAAAACAGCAGACCCATTTGCAGATTGCCAAAAAGCCAGCAAATGCCAACAGGCAGGCACAACACCAGCGTCTGGCGCAGCGCGTAGTTAACTTCGGGATGATAGAACAGTCTTCGCCATAGCGTCATGGATAAAGCTTAGCCCATAAAAAAGGCGCGACAGTTAGCTGTCGCGCCAATTTCTGAGGGATTAACGTGTGCCGTAAACGACAATCGTTTTACCGTGTGCGGAGATCAGGCTTTGATCTTCCAACATTTTGAGAATACGTCCGACTGTTTCACGTGAACAACCGACGATTTGGCCGATTTCCTGACGGGTGATCTTGATTTGCATCCCGTCCGGATGGGTCATTGCATCAGGCTGTTTAGCCAGATTAAGCAAAGTTTGCGCGATACGGCCTGTTACGTCGAGGAAGGCAAGATTGCCGACTTTCTCTGACGTCACTTGCAGACGGTTTGCCATCTGCGCGGAAAGACGCATCAGAATATCCGGGTTTACCTGAATCAGCTGGCGGAATTTTTTATAAGAAATTTCAGCCACTTCGCAGGCAGTTTTAGCACGCACCCAGGCACTGCGTTCCTGCCCTTCTTCGAAGAGTCCCAGCTCGCCGATGAAGTCACCTTGGTTAAGGTATGACAGTATCATTTCTTTGCCTTCTTCATCTTTAATCAGGACGGCAACCGACCCTTTCACGATGTAGTACAGCGTTTCGGCTTTTTCACCTTGGTGAATCAGCGTACTTTTAGAAGGATACTTATGTATATGACAGTGAGACAGGAACCATTCGAGAGTCGGGTCTGTTTGTGGCTTGCCGAGAACCATTTGCTATTATCCTCTGTTGTTATCGCTGCCCAAAATCACAGGGCTCAGAGTTCCCTGTACGGCACTTACTTTAAAAAGCGCCCTTTCAGCATATAACTCCCCAGAAATGCTGCAAGCGGATGTCGGAGTGAAACAGCCTGATTATTGCTGTTAACACCGTGGGTTCTGTTCTTAAACCGCAAAAACCGTCACCGCAATTTACTGGAAAGTATGTTTCGGCTTTGTTTGTAACACAGGTTTGCAATGCTGTCTTCTGTTGTCTCGCTTCAGCATGATGGCGATCGGGTTACGTTGCCAGTTTTTGGGTGAAAGGGTAGTCTGAGGGGAAAATTTGACGAATTTATCCACCGGGAGAAGAGCACATGCACGCACGCGTAAAATGGGTAGAAGGGCTGACGTTTTTAGGTGAGTCAGCGTCGGGCCATCAGATCACAATGGATGGTAATGCGGGCGACAAAGCCCCGAGCCCGATGGAAATGTTGCTGATGTCGGCGGGCGGTTGCAGCGCGATTGATGTAGTGTCTATTTTGCAAAAAGGCCGCAACGACGTGCGTGACTGCGAAGTGAAACTGACGTCTCAGCGCCGCGAAGAAGCACCGCGTCTGTTCACGCACATCAACCTGCATTTCATCGTCACCGGCAAAGACCTGACGGATAAAATTGTGGAACGCGCAGTCAGCCTGTCTGCGGAAAAATATTGCTCCGTTTCCCTGATGCTGGGCAAAGCCGCGACAATCACCCACAGTTTTGAAGTAGTGAACGCCGAATAAGTCACGACCAGTGATACGACTGGCACTGACTTCGCAGTAAATCCAGAAATCGCCGCGCGGCAAACGTCAGCGGCGATTTCTGCGAATAGAGCACGCAATATTCCGCTTCCGGCAGCGTATCGATATTGAGCAGGCAAAGCCTGTCCTGTAAGCCGAACGGCGCGCGCATGGCCTTCGCCACAATCGTCAGATAATCCGACTGCAACACCATATTCAGCCCGCACACTACCGAATCCGTTCTTACCGGCGTTTCCCCGGCTGGTGCGTTAAAGCCGTTCATCGAAAGCTGAATCTGCTGGTAGTAACCCATATCCGTTTCCGGCAACACCCAGCGCGCGCACTGCAATTCGTCGAGCGTGGTGGCATCTGCCAGCGGATGGCCTTGCCGCGCAATCACACCAAAAGGGGCGCTAAACAGCGGCTCACGCACCAAATCTTCCAGCGGAAAACCCGGCCCGGCGGTCCCGACGGCAAAATCGAGTTTCCCTTCACGCAGCGCCGGTAACAGCGTCGAAAGCTGGCCTTCTTTAATCAGCAGTTTGGACTGGGGAAATTGCGTTTTGAACGCTTCACTAAGGGCCGGAAATACCGTCAGCGCCAGCAGTGATGAAAACCCGATAGCCACCGAACCCTGCGAATACTGATTAATCTGCCGGATCTCATCCGCCGCGCGTTCAAGTTCTTCGAGAATAAACTGCATGCGCTGCGCAAAGGCACGGCCGGTTTCCGTCAGCGCCATGCCCTGATTGCCGCGCACGATAAGCTGAGTTTCAAGCGTTTGTTCCAGTTCCCGCAAGGTTCTACTGACCGCGGGCTGCGACTGATTCATCGCCCGCGCCGCGCCGCGAATACTGCCGCTGCGGATAACCTGCTGGAAAACCTTGAGTTGCTGCAATTTCGGTAAATAACGCATGTCGCCTCGCTTGAAAGCCCTATCAGTAAAAAGCATCACCCGCCCAAAAATTGCATCTTATGGCAAACCTGTAAAGCTGATAGCTTCAGATTTGGAATAAATAATACGTTGTTATTCAGTTGATTACGTGATGCATGTCGCATTTTACTTTTCGCCCGACAGTGAGAACTTCTGACGCGGTGATAACAAAAAGGGATATCCGCTATGAAAAGTCGTTCCCTGATGATCTTCCTGCTGTTCGTCGGTTATGCGGTGGTGTATATCGACAAAACAGTAATGGGGTTCGCGCTGCTGCCGATTGAGCGCGAATTTAACCTGCAACCAGAGCAGCTGGGTTACATCACCGGCATTTTCTTCCTGGCCTATTCGCTGTTTCAGATCCCCGCTGGCTGGATGAATGACCGCTTCGGCTACAAAAAAGTACTTGGTATCTCGCTGTTTTTGCTCGGCGGGTTCGCGCTCTGCTTCGGTTTGCTGGGATTCAGCCTCGGTTTTCTGGTGACGTTTCGCTTTCTCTCCGGCGTCGGACATTCCGGTTATCCGTGTTCCTGCGCCAAAGCGGTGGTCTCGAATTTTGATGTCGGGCAGCGCACTTTCGCGCAGTCCGTATTGCTGTCATCCGCCGGTCTGGCGATGACAGCCGGGCCGCTGATTGCGGTGTACGCACTCGATACGCTCGGCTGGCGCGGATCATTCTCTATTCTCGGCCTTCTGGCGTTTGCGATTGCCGTTGCGATTATCATTTTTGTGCCGAACCCTCCGAAAGCAGAAGCCCGTAACGGCGTAGCGACCGGCTACCGTGAGCTTCTTAAAAATCCGATTGTCGTGCTGCTGTTCGTGTCGATTTTCTGCATCAACATTCCGTCTTACGGCCTGATGGCGTGGCTGCCTAAATATCTGGTTCAACAGCGCGGAATGTCGCTGGACGTTTCCGGGCTGGTGGTCGCCACCGGCGGAATGGGGATCTGGATTTCCTCGCTCGCGACCGGCTGGCTGGTCGGCCGTTATATGCAGGGCAAAGAGCCGAAAGTGATTTTTTGCAGCGCACTGCTCAGCGCGCTGTGCATCTGGCTGGTCTACACCTCCGGGTCGGCGGTGACCGCCGGGCTGTTCCTGTTCCTCGGCTATATCTTCCTGATGGCGGCATTTGTCACGGTGTTTACGCTGCCGATGAAACGCCTGCCGCCGGAAGTGATGGGTGCCGCAATGGGGATTATCAATACCGGCGGAACGCTCGGCGGATTCGTGGCGCCGATTGCAATGGGCTATCTGATCACCGTGACGCACGGGTATTTTTCGACATTTGTTTTTCTGGCGCTGGCGATGGTGGTTGCCGGGCTGGCGATTTTGCCGCTGACCCTGAAACCGCGCGCAGCGTTGCGCGACATGGCATAACTGAGGAGAAGTCTGATGACATTTAATTTTGAAGCGATGCTGGCGGAAGTCAAAACGGATGTTTTGCGCTGGCGCAGACATATTCATGCGCATCCTGAGCTCTCATTTCAGGAACATAAAACGGCGGATTACATTGCGGAACAGCTGGAAAGTTTTGGCGGTCTGACCCTGACGCGGCTGACGCCCAACAGCGTGGTTGCCGATCTTAAAGGCGCTTATCCGGGGCCGATGTATGCGCTGCGGGCGGATATCGACGCCCTGCCGATTCAGGAAGAAAACGATGAGCCGTTTTGTTCGACGGTGCCGGGCGTCATGCATGCCTGTGGCCATGACGCGCACACCGCGATGTTATTGGGTGCGGCGAAAGTGCTGACGCCATGTCAGTCCGCGCTGCACGGCTCGGTGCGGTTTATCTTCCAGCATGCGGAAGAGTTGCCGCCGGGCGGGGCGCAGGAACTGGTGGATTTAGGCGTGCTCGACGGCGTGGAGAAAATCTTCGGCCTGCACGTTATGCCGAATTCTCCGACGGGCGAGGTTGGCCTGAAAGAGGGCGTGTTCTGCGCGTCCACCGATAACTTCGACATCACGATTACCGGCAAAGGCGGACACGGTTCGATGCCGCATTTGTGCATTGATCCGGTGGTGATTGGCGCGGAAGTGGTGACGGCGCTGCAAAACGTCGTGGCGCGCCGCATCGATCCGCTTCAGGTGCCGGTGCTGACCATCGCCACCTTCCAGAGCGGGGAGAGTTATAACGTCATTCCGGAACGCGTGAAACTCGCCGGAACATTGCGCACCCATCACAGCAGTGTGCGCGAGCAGGTTCCGTTGCTGATGGAACAGATTATTTCGGGGATTACGGCGGCGCACGGTGCGACATACGAACTGCGCTGGACGCGCGGCTATGTGAACGGTGATAACCATCCTGAGGCCTGTGCGATTGCGCGTCAGGTGATCGAAAAAACGCTGGGGCCACAGGCGCTGCGCGAAGTCACTCAGCCGCTGTTCGGTGGTGAGGATTTCTCTTCCTATCAGCAAAAAGTACCGGGTTGCTTCCTGTTTATTGGCAGCGGGAATGAAAAAATTGGCGCGACTTACGGTGTGCATAATCCGCGTTTTCGCCTCGATGAAGAGGCGTTACAGATTGGCGTCGCACTGCATGTCGGGTTTATCCGTCAGTTGCTGATGAACGACGCCTGAGTTCGTTACTCGATTTTTTTACCTTCCATCAGGCGCTGCACCAGCGGCGCCATAATCAGCTCCATCGCCAGTCCCATTTTCCCGCCCGGTACGACCAGTGTTTTAATGTGCGAGATAAACGAGCCCTGCAACATCGCCAGCAGATACGGGAAATCAATGTCGTCCAGCCCCTGGAAGTGGATCACCACAAAGCTTTCATCCAGTGACGGAATGGCTTTGGCAGCGAACGGGTTGGAAGTATCGATAGTCGGTACGCGCTGGAAGTTAATGTGCGTGCGGGAAAACTGCGGCGTGATGTAGTTGATGTAGTCGTCCATCGAACGCACTACGGAATCCATCACCGCCTCACGGGAATGCCCGCGCTCGCCGGTATCACGCACCAGTTTCTGGATCCACTCAAGGTTAACGATGGGCACCACGCCGACCAGCAGATCGACCTGGGCGGCGACGTCAATTTTGTCCGCAACCACGCCGCCGTGCAGGCCTTCGTAAAACAGGATATCGGTCGGTTCCGGGAGCGCCTGCCATGGCGTAAAGGTACCCGGCACCTGATTGTAGGGAACGGCTTCATCATAAGTATGCAGATATTTGCGCGAACGGCCTGTGCCGGTTTTGCCGTATTCGATAAAGCTTTTTTCCAGCAGGCCAAAGTCATTGGCTTCCGGCCCGAAGTAACTGATGTGGCGCCCGAGGTCACGGGCTTTGCGGATCGCCGCATCCATTTCAGGACGGGTGAAATGGTGAAAACTGTCCCCTTCCAGCTCCGCGGCACGCAGGCCAAGTTGTTGAAATATTTTACGAAAGGCCACGCTGGTGGTGGTGGTGCCTGCACCGCTCGAACCGGTCACTGCAATAACAGGATGTTTGGCTGACATAATGCGCTGTTCTCCATAAAGGTGAGGCAGGCAGGCGTACCGCGGTCTTTTCTGTGGTCGAAGACCTGGCGGCATCGCTGCGCATAATTAAGCCTATTGTTACCATATTTATTCGAGAAGTGACAGGCGACGACCGGTTATTTCAGCTGTCCGTAATAGGCATTTTTCCCGTGTTTTCGCAGGTAATGTTTGTCCATCAGCGTCTGTTGCATATCGCCAAGTGCGGGCGTCAGCTGGCGGGAGAATATGCCCATGTAGGCGCATTCCTCCAGCACGACGGCGTTATGCACGGCGTCGGTGGCATTTTTCCCCCAGGCGAATGGCCCGTGAGAATGTACTAAAACCGCCGGAACCTGCATGGCGTCCAGACCCCGCTCCAGGAAGGTTTCGATTATGACGTTGCCGGTTTCCAGTTCGTACGCGCCGTTGATTTCTGCTTCGGTCATCCGGCGCGTGCAGGGAATATTGCCGTAGAAGTAATCAGCGTGCGTGGTGCCCCATGCCGGTAAATCCAGCCCGGCCTGCGACCAGATTGTCGCGTGTCGGGAATGCGTATGCACAATGCCGCCGATTTCCGGAAACTGCCGGTAAAGCGCCAGATGCGTGGCGGTATCCGACGACGGATTTTTGTCGCCTTCGATGCGCTCGCCGGTATGCAGATCGACGATGACCATGTCGCTGGCGCACATGTCGGTATATTCCACGCCCGACGGTTTGATCACCACCCGCCCCTTTTCGCGGTCAACCGCGCTGACGTTGCCCCAGGTAAACGTCACCAGATGATGCGCAGGCAGCGCCAGATTGGCCTCCAGTACGGCCTGTTTCAGCTGTTCTAACATGCGAATTCTCCTTCCTGCATTTTGGCTTCAATCCACTGACGGGCTTTGATGATTTCCAGTACCGGCTCGGCGGCGGTTTCCGTCCACATTTCGATGAGGAATGCGCCGCGATAATTCAGCGCGCCCAGCGTGCGGAAAAAGCCGGTGAAATCGACACAGCCGTCGCCGAACGGCACATCGCGGAACTGGCCTTTAGAGGTCGCGGTGACCGGGTAGGTATCTTTCAGGTGGATAGCGGCGATGCGGTCAATGCCCAGCGCCAGCTCCGACGGAATGTCGTTTCCCCACGCGCTGAGATTGCCGATGTCCGGGTACACGCTGAACCACGGTGAATTCAGGCGCTCATCCCATGCTTTCCATTTGGTTATCGAATTCATGAATTCGGTGTCCATGATTTCGACCGCCAGCGTGACCTGCGCGGCGGCGGCCTGTTCGACTGCCCACGCCAGCCCTTCGGCAAATCGTTCGCGGGTACCGGCGTCGGACGCTTCGTAATACACGTCATAACCGGCCAGCTGTAAGGTGCGGATCCCTAGGTCGCGCGCCAGTTTGATGGCTTTGGTCATCACTTCCCGTGCACGTTCGCGGACGCTTTCATCGTGGCTGCCGAACGGAAAACGGCGGTGTGCGGAAAGGCACATCGACGGAATGGAGACACCGATTTCCATCATCGCTTCGACCAGCGCGACGCGTTGCGTGATGCTCCAGTCGAGGCGCGACAGGCGCTCATCGGTTTCATCCACCGACATTTCAACAAAATCAAAGCCGCAGCTTTTCGCCAGCGCCAGTCGTTCCGGCCAGCTCAGATGTTTGGGCAGCGCTTTTTCATAGATGCCCAGCGGATGTTTTCTCATGCCGTTGCTCCCCAGATTGCGCTGATTTGCTGGTGAAAAGCCTGCGCGACCTGCGCAGGTTGCGTTGCGTCGGATAACGCGCGTCCGGCGATGAACGCCTGCACGTCGATATCGCGGAACAGTGGTAAATCCGCAGGCGTGATGCCGCCGGTGACGGAAAGGCGCAGGCCGATATCCGACAGCTGTTTCATGCGATCCAGATCCTGCTGGCCCCAGGTTTGTCCGCTGGCCTGCGCGTCGCGTCCGCGGTGGTAAATCGCCTGACGGATCCCCGCCGCGTGCCATTCGCGCGCATCCTGCATCGTCCAGTTGCCGAAAAGTTCTATCTGGATTTCACCCTGATACGTTTTCGCCACGTCGTGCGCTTTGATAACCGTCGCCAGTGGTGCGGCGCAAATCACCGTCATCCAGTTAGCCCCGGCTTGAAATGCCTCCAGCGCCAGCGTTTCACCGGCGTCGGCCACTTTCAGGTCGGCCACCAGAATCTTATACGGGCAAAGTTCACGCAGCATTTCTACGGCCTGCAATCCTTCGCAGAGACACAAAATGGTGCCCGCCTCGATGATGTCGACGTGATTTTTCAGCGCCTTCGCGGTGCGCAGCGCGGCCGGAAGGTCGGTATGATCCAGCGCCAGCTGGAGCAGAGGTTTAGTCATGATGAGTTTTTTCCTGTGAGTCAGCCGCCGCGCATCGGGCGTGGTAACCGCCCAGTGCGTCGATCAGGAACTGGTAACGTTGTGATTTTTTCTGATAGGCCATCTGCGCACCGACGTCGGGTTCCAGGCGCCTCACGGCAAAATGCAGATGGCGCTGGGCCTGCGCGAAAGTGGGATACACGCCGGTGCCGACCATCGCCGCCAGCGCCGCGCCCAGACAGCCGGTTTCTTCGATCTGAGGGAGTTCCACCGGCATGCCGCTGACGTCGGCCAGCATCTGCATCCAGACCTCTGAACGCGCCGGACCGCCGGTGACGCGCAGGGTTTTCGCCTGCGGAAAGCGTTCGAGCATGCGGTTAAGGTGCGTCATATGGCTGAACACCACGCCTTCGTAAACCGCCTGCAACAAATGGCCGCGATGGTGCAGTGATTGCAGGCCATAGAATCCGGCGGTCATTTCCACACCCTGATTGCTGCCATAAAGGAAGGGCAGGAACAGAACGTCGGTTGCGGCTTTCGGCAGGGCGCTGACGGCGCGGTTAATCTCGTCAAACGCCATGCCGCCGGTTTGCTGGTTGAGCCATTCGAGATTAGCGGAGGACGTCGGGCTGGCTTCGTGGATGAGATAGCCTTCGCCGCCAGCGTAGCGGCCATAAACGTACGGATGATTTTCCTGCGCGCCCATTTCCGCTGATATTCCGCTGGTGACCGCCCACGTGCCCATCACCGCATTCAGGGTGAATTCGTCGTGAAGTCCAGCGCAAAGCGCGGTAGAGACCACATCGAATAATCCGCCAGCCACCGGCGTGCCTGCGGTTAATCCGGTCAGCGCCGCGACGTCTGGCGTCACGGTTCCGCAGATTTCCGCCGAACCCACCACCGGCGGCAGCGCTGCGCTGATATCGGCAATCCCTAACATTTCAGCCAGCCGGGCGTCGTAACCGCCATTCGCCATGTGGTACAGATTGGATTCGGAGATGTTGGTTTCTTCGCAACCGCGCACGCCGGTCAGGCAATAACGCAGATAATCGTGCGCCATCATTACCGTGCCAATTTGCTGATAACGCTCCGGCTGATGCAGTTTTATCCAGCGCAGCAATGACACCGGATGCCCGGCCCACAGCGCCTGATGGGTCAGCGGATAGATTTGCTGATGCAAGCCGTCACGCTGCCAGGCGCTGATCACATCACCGGCGCGGCGGTCAGAGGACAAAATCCCCCGGCCCAGCGGATTTCCGGCTTTATCCAGCAGGAATAAGCCTTTGCCCTGCGCCGAAATGCCGATGCCTTTCACCTGATTGCCGCTGACGTTTTGCTGGCGCAGCAGCGCGGCAATACAGCTGACGCACGACGCCCACAGCGCAGGCATGTCACGCTCGGCCCAGCCGGGATGGTCGCTCAGAACCGGCAGGGACTGGCGGCAAACGCCAGACTCCTGCCCCGTGTGATCGTACAATCCTGCCTTGAGGTAGGTGCCGCCGCAGTCGATCCCTAACCAGTATTCTCCGGATGAAGCGTTCATCGTATTTCCTCAGGCTGCTGTCGGACGGCTGTCGGGTAATTGGTTCGCCGATTGCGCCGGAACGTCACACCGTGCGGGCAACAGCAATGCCATCAGTGCCGCCAGCGTGAGCGAGATCGCCAGACAATAAACACCGGCATCTTTGCTGTAGAACGTGATGAGCAAACCGACGGCATACGGCCCGCAGAATCCGCCCAGATTGCCCAGCGCGTTAATCACACCGCGTGCTCCACCGGCCATTTCCGCGCTGAAAAGCTTGGCGGGAATGGTCCAGAAAACACCGGCGGCGGATTGCAGGAAGAAACCGCAGCCAACCAGCGCGGCATACGAAAGCCAGACGGTGTTTTTCAGCATCACCGACAGGAACATGCAGGCCGCAAAGCCCAGGAGGGGCAGGAACACGTACAATTTGCGTTTGCCGGTGCGGTCAGACAGCGAGGAGAACAGCAGCATGCCCGCCACGGCGCCGATGTAAGGCAGGATCGCGAGGACGCCGACCTGGCCCATAGTGGAATGTGTCAGCTCTTTCAGGATGGTCGGCAGCCACAGGGTGTAGCCGTAAATGCCGGTCTGATAGAAGAAATTCAGGGCGATAAGCTGCCACATCGTCCGGTTGGCCAGCACTGCGCCGAGCGAGGCGTTTCTGACTTCTTTCCCCGCAATGGCTTTCTGTTCGGCGGCCAGCGTCGATATCAGCCAGTTTTTTTCTTCGGGCGAAATCCAGCGCGCCTCCTGCGGGCGGTCACAAACGGTCAGCACCCACATCGCCAGAACGGCGGCGGAAAGCAACCCTTCAATGATGAACAGCCAGCGCCAGTCGAGTGCGCTGATGATCCAGCCGGAGAGCGGAGCGGTGATGATCCCGGCGATGGGCACGAACATGATCACAATCGCGTTCGCCCTGCCGCGTTCGGCATCGGGGAACCAGTTGCTGATCATCGTCAGTACGACCGGCAACATGCCGCCTTCTGCAACGCCCAGCGAGAAGCGCAGGAAGAGCAGCTGATACTGATTGGTGACCAGGCCGGTGAGAATCGAAATAATGACCCACGCAACCAGTGACCAGCCGATGAATTTCTTACCACTGCCGTGAACCGCGATTTTCCCGCCTGGTACCTGAAGGAATAAATACCCGAGGAAGAATATGCCGCCAGCCAGCCCGGCCATTGATGCGGTAATGCCTAATTCAGCGTCCATTCCGCCCGGCATGGCAAAGGCAATATTTACCCTGTCCATATAAGAGATAATACAGGCAATCAGGATTGGTGGAATAATTCTAAGCCAGCGCTGTTTGGGTATTTCTTTTAATGAACGATTGCTTTGCAGAGTGTCAGAGTTCTTATTCATAACTTATTACCTTAATAATGAGTTACAGAGCCCGTTTAACAGACGAGCGGGTTTCCCCTCAGAAAAAAGGGATGTGGTGTAAAATAAGATGTCGCTATTTTATGATTGTTATTTTTTATTGATTGCCAGATTCATGGCCTTAATGCCGTCCTGCAAAATAGCAATACGATGATCCACGCCGGCGCTGGCATTAATTTCCAGTAATTTAATTCCCGAGAAGTTCAGGGATTCCGGTGGTGCGTGCCGGAACATTTCGGCGGCAATATCGACGGTCATCAGGCTTTCCTGACATTCCGCTTCACTGCCTGCGAACGGCGCAAACGGTGCGTGCAGACTTGCCAGTCGCCATAAACACCTTCGCGGGTGGTGCCCGAGAACATCAGCGCCTGAAGAACACCGGCCTGCTGGCTGATTTGCAGATGTTCCAGCGGCAGGGACGTATTGCGGCCTTCAATGGCGGAACGCGCCCAGTTGATACACACTCCGGCCGTTTTCCCGGTGTAAGCTTTGGCCTCAGCAATCGCCGTCAGTTCGTGCACCAGCGGCAGAAAACCTTTGCGTGAAGCCGGTTTATCCAGCGCATCGCAATGCTCGATAACCAGCCCGCACGGCCAGTCCCAGCTCAGGATTTCCTTCAGGGACTCCGTAAAACAGCGCGCGGCAAGACTGACATTTTGTGTGCCAGCCAGCGGCGCGGACTGCAACTCCACGGCCAGCACTTTGTTTCTGCCAACGCGCGTATTGGTCTGATCAACCTTTTCGAAAATGTGGCGGTAATAGCCGATACAGGCGCGGCGTTGTTCAACGTCTTCGGACGCCAGCCCGAAGCCCGGCAAGGTTCCGCGCCTGCGCATGGTTTCCATCACCCCGGTCACCACGATGTCCCACTCGTCAGGCAGATGGCGGAATAACCATTCATCGCCATACGGATGTAACGTTTCAAGACAAGGTTGTTCTATTCCACGGATCCCCGGAATATCGGCCAGCTTGCGCCAGAATTCGCTTTCTTCATTTTCATTTCGCTGATGAAAAGAGGGCGCGCAAGGATAAGCGCCGACAATAAAGCCTGCATGCTTTTGCATAGATATTTCCCCATTGAATTAACTGTCTTCCCGAACTGTTTTATCCTGACGGTTACCCGAGTTTATCCATTTTTACTTTGACGACAATTTTTCGGATATTACTGACGGTATGATGAATACACGCCGGGCGGTGAACATCCTGCGGGAAGAATATGGCGTAGGTTCCCGGTGTCATGATGATTTCGGATTCGTTTTCCATGTCGTGATAAAAAATAATGTCTCGTTCTTCAAGCAATGACTGAGATATTAGATTATTCCCCCGGTCGGCGGCATAACCAATAATTTCATTGCCCCAGGCTAAAAATTGAATATCAATATAACGGCGGTGAACTTCGGGCTGATTTTCCGTTTTCTCTTTGGTCGTCAGATCGAGGATCTGCGCATAAATATCCCTGCCTTCAATTTCGACGACGCCGGTTTCCAGAGCGCGAAAATCCGTGGTGCGTAGAAAATTCAGTGCCTTCTCAATCGCTGCGGGAAACGTACAGGGATTCGGGTTGCTGATATGTCCGGATATCATGAGCCAGCTCCTTATAAGGCCTGAATTTTCGCCCAAACGCTGTCATCGACGGTGATCCCGTTGCGGCGGTTTTCTGCCAGCAGGCGGGTGAATTCGTGGCCCGGCAGGCGCACGGCTTCGTCCGGATTATTACGTTCGGCGGTGGTGACGTAATCCATAATGCGCCGGAGTTTTGCATCGCGGGTCGCGCCGTCAATCAGGCGGTCAACTTCGATGGCGATGAAAATCTGCGAAATCCCGTATTCATCCGAGTTGTCTTCGGTGACTTCCGCCACGGACGCGCCGTCGGAAAGCAGGGTGGCAATCATGTCCAGCACAATGGATAAACCGGAACCTTTCCAGTAGCCCATCGGCAAAATGCGCCGGTTCTTTTCTATAACGCCGGGCTCGCGGGTCAGCTGGCCGTTGTCGTCGAAGCCGCCGTCGACCGGCAGTTCACGGCCTGCGAGACGGTTCACTTCCAGCATGCCGTAGGAGAACATCGACATCGACATATCCACCATGGTGATCGGCGAGCCGGGGATGGCGACGATCAGCGGGTTCGTGCCGATGCGGCATTCTTTTGCGCCCCACGGTGGCATAACCGCGATGGAGTTCGTCCAGCAAATCCCGATGTAACCTTTTTCTGCCGCCTGCCAGCCGTAACTTCCGCCGCGCATCCAGTGGTTGGCATTGCGTAACGCCACCAGCCCGATGCCGTGGTCGGAGGCCAGAGAGATGGCGCGATCCATCATTTTTTTCGCCGTCAGATTGCCGATTGAGCGCTGCGCATCCCACTGTTCAATGGCGCCCAGCGACAGGATTTTTTTCGCCACGGCGTCCGGGTGAATGTCACCCTGATCCAGCTGCTGAATGAAGCGCGGGAAACGGTTTACGCCGTGGGAATACACGCCGGACTCTGTGGTTTGGGCAAACATCGTGGCGCATTCATCTGCGACGTCAGGTTTGACGTGGCGCGCGATAAGCACCCTTTTGAACTCCTTTTGCAACGTTTCAAAGCTCAGTTTCATACCCTTCTCCGGTGAGATTGTTAAATATTTGGTTGTTTTTAGATCTCTATATTTCACTATGTGGAATATGATTTCAAAAATCTACTCTTGTCCGGTACGGATCACAATCCATCCGGGTGTTTTTAAAACGCTTTAATATCAGTTGGATAAAAAATTCATGTCCGGTTCGTGATGAAGGACACATTTTAGGCAGGGCAAAAAGCAGGCAGGGAAAAGGAGTTATTTCGCGTGCGAAGGAAGTTTGCTATACCATCGGTTCAGGATTGAAACGCCATCGGCACAACGGGAATTCTTCAAGGTATGAAAGACGCAGAGAACGAACAGGGCAAAGATAAACCGGCAGGAAGTCAGAGCCTGTTCCGTGGGTTACAGCTGATCGAAATCCTCAGCAATTACCCGAACGGCTGCCCGCTGGCGCATCTTTCTGAACTGGCGGAACTGAATAAAAGCACGGTTCACCGTTTACTTCAGGGGCTGCAATCCTGCGGTTATGTCACGCCTGCTCCGGCGGCAGGAAGTTATCGCTTAACCACCAAATTTATTTCTGTCGGCCAGAAGTCACTGTCTTCCCTGAATATTATCCACGTCGCCGCGCCCCATCTTGAAGCACTGAATATCGCGACTGGCGAAACCGTTAATTTCTCCAGCCGGGAAGACGACCACGCCATTCTGATTTACAAGCTGGAACCGACCACCGGAATGCTGCGAACCCGCGCCTACATTGGCCAGCATATGCCGCTGTATTGCTCGGCGATGGGCAAAATCTACATGGCATACGGGCATCAGGATTACGTGCCGGCTTACTGGGAAAGTCACAGCGAACAGATCCAGCCGCTGACCCGCAATACGATTGTCAGCCTGAAAGAGATGGACAAAGAGCTGGCACAGATCCGCGAACAGGGCCTGGCGATGGACAGGGAAGAAAATGAGCTTGGCGTATCCTGTCTGGCGGTGCCTGTGTTTGATATCCACCGGCGCGTGACGTACGCCGTCTCGATTTCACTCTCGACGGCAAAACTCGGCGTGATCGGCGAAGAAGCCCTGCTGAAACCGCTGAAGGAAACCGCGGCCGCGATTTCCGGTGAGCTTGGGCTGAAAGTGGGGTGAGATCACCAGTCCTGCGGCATTTCTTCATGCCCGGCGCGGAACTGGCCCCGGGGCATGATATTTAACGTTTCATGCAATTCTGACCAGACCAGCACAATCTCGCCGCTTTTCAGCTGGCGTTTAACATCATCGACTTTTTGCTCCAGAGAACGTTCCTGCTCACCGTAATCGGTGCCTTCGCGCAATACGAAAGACTCCACCACACTGGTGAGCAGTTCGGCGTCCAGTTCCTGCCAGGGGATAATCACTTTATTGCTTCCTTTGTCTTTGATTCTAAATACGGGGCGATCCAGGCCGGAATGCGTTGTTCCAGCCACATTTTCGGGTGTCGCAGGCTGCCGGAAACAAAGCCGACATGCCCGCCATGTTCTGTTAACTGATATTCCACGCAAGCCGGTAAATCTTCTGCTTTCGGGATGACGTCCGGCGTCATAAACGGATCGTCTTTGGCGTGGATAATCAGCAACGGCGTTCTGACCTGCGCCAGCAGCGGCATACCGCTGCACCGGCGGTAATAATCCAGCGCGTCGGTAAAACCGTGCGCTTTTGAGGTGATGGCATCATCGAAATCACGGATACGGCGCATGGCTTTCAACTGCGACAGCGTGACGGGCAGTGTTCCCGGATATTTTGCCAGTTTGCGCGAGGCATTACCTTTGAGCTGGTCGAGTAAATATCGTTGATAAATCCTTGATGAACCTTGTTCCAGCCGGTAGGCGCAAGGCTCCAGCATCAGTGGTGCAGATACCACAACCGCCGCCTGGAGAGTGCAATTTTCGCCTTCCTGCCCGAGATAACACGCCAGCATATTGCCGCCGAGCGAAACGCCCACGGCACCGGTCGGCACTTCGCCATAAGTTTTATTGAGCCAGCGGATGAAAAAACGGGCATCTTCGGTTTCGCCGGAATGATAAATCCGCTGAAGTTTATTGGGTTCGCCGCTGCATCCGCGAAAATGCATCACGACGCCGAGCCAGCCTTTGTCTTTCCACGCCTGTAATAATCCGTGAGCGTACGGGCTGTAAAAACTGCCTTCCAGCCCGTGAAACAAGATCATGCGTGGTTTATGCCGCGCTTTTTCCGGATCTTCACTCCACGCGAGATCCAGAAAATCGCCGTCCGGCGTATCCAGTCTTTGCCAGTGAGGTTTGAGCTTTGCATGACGGCGCACCAGACGCGGTAACAGCGTCTGGATGTGCGGATTACTGGCCCCGCGCAGGGGACGAAAGGATTCAACCATAAGATGAATAAATTTCTCTTAAGAGGCTCTTGTGCGATCAATATCACGCTGTTAGCTTCAATGCTATCGCACATCTTTCGGGTCGGAGTACCCAAATTAAATGGAACTCGGTTTATTTTTCTCAATGCTCGGATTTTTATGGGTCGCTGCTATCACCCCAGGCCCGAACAATATGTTGTTAACCACGTCTGGCGCTAACTTCGGTTTTTTCCGCTCAATCTGGCTGATGGTGGGCATTATGCTCGGCATGCAAAGTATTTTGCTGCTGGTGGCCTTCGGTGTCGGCGGGCTGATTACGGTTTATCCGGCGTTACACCTTTTCCTCAAAATTGCCGGGAGCCTGTATCTGCTGTGGCTGGCGTGGAAAATTGCCACGTCTGCCTATGAAACGCTGGAAACCGGCGCACCGCCACCGAAGCCAATCCGTTTATATCAGGGCTGGCTGTTGCAATTCCTCAACCCGAAAGCCTGGCTGATGGGACTTGGCGCGGTTGCCAGTTTCAGTCTGGCGGGCGAGGCATACAACCATTCGATTGCCGGTATCAGCCTCGGGATGTTCCTGGTGAATCTGGTTTCCGGGATTATCTGGCTCGGATTCGGTACGGTGATTGGGCGCCTGCTGCGCAGTAAGCGCGCGTGGTACACCTTTAACATCGCGATGGGTATTCTCACCGCGGCCTGCGTATTGTTGATCTGGCACTGAGATGCAATGCAAAAAGGAGCCTCGCGGCTCCTTTTTCATAAATGATGGTTTACAAAACAACTAGTCGAGATCAAGTGCTTTCGACATTTCTTCCAGTTGCTCCTGCGCATCGAGCCAGGTCATTTCGGTTTCTTCCAGCGCGCCTTTGACTTTGGTCTGCTGTTGCAGACATTCGGTCAGTTCGACTTTACGGCTGTTGTCATAAATCGCGGAATCGGCCAGACGCTCTTCAATGGTCGCCAGCTCAGTACTGAGTTTTTCCATCTGCGCTTCAAGTTTGGTGATTTGCTTACGCAGCGGCTGAGTCTGGTTGCGGAAATCGGCTTCGCGGCGCTTCTGATCTTTACGCGACTGCGCGCTGTTCACGCCCCCGTCTTTGGCCGGTGCATCCTGCTGGCTTTCCTGACGCTGAATATCCACCAGCCATTGCTGATAATCCTCCAGATCGCCGTCGAACTGTTCCACTTTGCCGCCGTGAACCAGATACAAATCGTCGGTAGTCGAACGCAGTAAGTGACGGTCATGCGAGACAACAACCATCGCGCCTTCGAAGTCGATTAATGCTTCGGTCAGCGCCTGCCGCATGTCGAGATCCAGGTGGTTGGTCGGTTCATCGAGCAGCAGCAGGTTAGGGCGCTGCCAGACGATGAGCGCCAGCACCAGACGCGCCTTTTCGCCGCCGGAGAAACGTCCGGTCGGATCAGTGACTTTGTCGCCGTGGAAACCAAATCCGCCGAGATAATCGCGCAACTGCTGTTCGGTTTCTTTGTTCGCCAGACGCACCAGATGTTGCAACGGTGAATCTTCAGCACGTAAAAACTCCAGCTGATGCTGGGCGAAGTAACCGAGCTTAACGCCTTTCGCCAGACCGATATCGCCCTGAAGCGGCGGCATGGTACCGGCCAGTAGTTTGATCAGCGTCGATTTACCGGCACCGTTACGGCCCAGTAAGCCGATACGCGATCCCGGCACCAGATTCAGTTTGATCGACTCCAGAATGGTGGTGTCACCATAACCGGCGCTGACTTTTTCCATACGCAGCAGCGGATCGGGCAAACTTTCCGGCGAACGGAAGCTAAAATGAAAAGGATTGTCGACGTGTGCCGGTGCAATCAGTTCCATGCGTTCCAGCATTTTGATACGGCTTTGCGCCTGCTTGGCTTTGGTCGCCTGCGCACGGAAACGGTCGATATAATTTTGCAGATGCGCCACTTTTTCCTGCTGACTTTCAAACAATGCCTGCTGTTGCGACAATTTGGTCGCACGCTGACGTTCGAAAGACGAGTAGTTGCCGGTGTATTCGTTCAGCGATTGCTGTTCGATATGCAGGATTTTATCGACAATCGGATCCAGAAAATCGCGGTCATGGGAAATCAGGACCAGCGTCCCGGTATAGCCTTTCAGCCATTTTTCCAGCCAGATGACGGCGTCTAAATCCAGGTGGTTGGTCGGTTCATCAAGCAGCAGTAAATCAGAACGACAAATCAGCGCCTGCGCCAGGTTCAGGCGCATACGCCAACCACCGGAGAAGGATTTCACCGGCTGCTGCAACTGATTCTGGGTAAAGCCTAAACCGCTGAGCAGGCTGGCGGCACGCGCCGGGATCGTCCAGGCATTAATCGCATCGAGCTTGCCGTGCAGTGTGGCGATAGCGTGGCCATCATCACGCTCATTGGCGTGCTGTAATTCGGATTCTAACTGACGAAATTCGCGATCGCCGTCGATAACATACTCTATCGCCGGTTCGTCAAGCGCTGGCGTTTCCTGATTCACCCAGGCCAGCGCCCAGTTAGACGGAAACGTCAGGTTGCCGGCATCGGCGCTCATTTCACCTTTTAACAGGGAAATCAGGGTGGATTTACCGCAGCCATTTTTGCCCACCAATCCGACTTTCTGGCCGGGATTGATAGTCGCAGACGCGTTGTCCAGCAGCACATTGGTGCCGCGTCGGATTTGTAAGGAGGAGAAAACAATCATAAAGCGCCGTGTTGAGAGTATGTTAAATTGTCATGATAATGATTTAAACAAGACGTATCGCGTCCCATTTAGTCTTTGCGAAGCATGGTAACGGAAAAACCGCACCCTGACGACGCTTTGGAGGTATTGATGTCGCAGCCACCAAAGGTTTTGCTGCTTTACGCTCACCCGGAATCACCCGATTCGGTCGCCAACCGCGTTTTACTGCAACAAGCCCAGCAGCTCGAACATGTCACTGTGCATGATTTGTACGCTCACTATCCTGATTTTTTTATTGATATTCATCGCGAGCAGCAATTGCTCCGCGACCACAAAGTGATTGTTTTCCAACATCCTCTTTATACCTACAGTTGCCCGGCGCTGCTGAAAGAGTGGATGGATCGCGTTCTGGCGCGTGGTTTTGCCAGTGGTGCTGGCGGGAATGCGCTGAACGGAAAATACTGGCGTTCGGTTGTGACCACCGGCGAGCCGGAAGGGGCGTATAAAGCGGGCGGATATAACCGTTACCCGATGTCCGACATTATGCGTCCGTTCGAGCTGACGTCGGCGATGTGCCATATGCACTGGATGACGCCGATTATCATTTACTGGGCGCGCCGTCAGAAACCTGATGTGCTGCAAAGCCACGCCGAAGCTTATGGCGAATGGCTGAAATCCCCGCTGCCGAACGGAGGGATTGCCTGATGGACGGTTCAAATTTACCCGCCGCGATCTTGCTGTTTTTATTCGCGGCCGTGGTTGCAGTTCCTGTTGCCCAGCGTTTAGGGATTGGCGCGGTGCTCGGTTATTTGCTGGCCGGGATCGCCATCGGCCCGTGGGGGCTGGGCTTTATCCGCGACGTCGATGAAATTCTGCATTTCTCCGAGCTGGGCGTAGTGTTCCTGATGTTTATCATCGGGCTGGAGCTGAATCCGGGAAAACTGTGGGCGCTGCGGCGGCAAATTTTTGGCGTCGGCGCCGGGCAGGTGATTCTGACCGCGCTGGTGCTCGGCGGTTTATTGTGGCTGACGAAATTCTCCTGGCAGGCGGCGGTGATCGGCGGCATCGGGCTGGCGATGTCATCAACGGCGATGGCGTTGCAGCTGATGCGCGACAAGGGCATGACGCGTAATGAAGGTGGTCAGCTGGGTTTTGCCGTGCTGCTGTTTCAGGATATCGCGGTGATCCCAGCTTTGGCGCTGATCCCCATTCTTGCGGGCGGTTCTGAAGGCAGCAATAACTGGGAAATGATCGGCATGAAAGTGCTGGCTTTCGGCGGCATGTTGATCGGCGGGCGCTATCTGCTGCGGCCAATCTTCCGGCTGATTGTGGCCTCCGGCGTGCGCGAAGTTTTTACGGCGGCGGCGCTTCTCGTGGTCCTCGGTTCCGCGCTGTTTATGGATACGCTGGGCTTTTCGATGGCGCTCGGAACGTTCATCGCCGGTATTTTACTGGCCGAAAGTGAATATCAGCACGAACTGGAAATCGCGATAGAGCCGTTTAAGGGTTTACTGCTCGGACTGTTCTTTATTTCCGTCGGCATGGCGCTCAATCTCGGCGTGCTTTACACCCATATTCTGCTGGTGCTGGCGGGCGTCATTATTCTCGTGACCGTCAAAGGCGCTGTGCTTTACGCGCTTTCGCGGATTTTTGGATTGCGGACGTCGGTTAGGTTGCAGTTTTCTGCCGTTCTCAGTCAGGGCGGGGAGTTTGCCTTCGTACTGTTCTCGGCTGCGGGGGCGCAGAAAGTCATTTCTTCCTCGCAGCTTTCGCTGTTGCTGGTGGTGGTGACGTTATCAATGATGACCACGCCGCTGCTGATGCAGTGGGTGGATCGCATTCTGGTTCGCCGCTACAACGACGGTGAAGAAAGCGATGAAAAACACTTTGTGCAGGATGATGAACCGCAGGTGATTATTGTCGGGTTCGGGCGTTTCGGGCAGGTGATTGGCCGTCTGCTTATGGCGAACAAAATGCGGATTACCGTGCTGGAGCGCGATATCAGCGCTGTCGGGCTGATGCGGACTTATGGCTACAAAGTGTATTACGGCGATGCAACTGAACTGGAATTGCTCAGGGCGTCTGGCGCGGAAAAAGCGAAGTCGATCGTGATTACCTGCGATGAGCCGGAAGATACGATGACCATCGTGCATCTTTGCCAGCAGCATTTTCCGCATCTGAATATTCTTGCCCGCGCCCGGGGGCGTGTTGAAGCACATGAGTTGTTGCAGGCCGGTGTGGCGAACTTCTCCCGCGAGACGTTTTCCAGTGCGCTGGAGTTAGGGAAAAAGGCGCTGGTGACGTTGGGCATGCATCCGCACAGCGCCTACCGTGCTCAGCAGCATTTCCGCCGTCTTGATATGCGGATGCTGCGTGAACTGGTGCCGCAAAACCGCGGCGACGTGGCGCAGATTTCCCGCGTGAAAGAAGCGCGGCGTGAGCTGGAAGATATCTTCCAGAGCGAAATGCACAACGAACGGCGTCAGCTTGACGGCTGGGACGATGATGAATAGTCCGGCAGACGAAAATTTTTTGTGCCGTCCGAATGAAAAATGACCGGAAGCAATGTCGAAAATTTCAGGAGAATTAACATGGCGTCTACCCGTAAACGTTTCATCGCTGGTGCGGTGTGTCCGAAATGTAAGGCGATGGATACACTGGCTTTATGGCAGGAAGATCAGGTCGAAGTGGTGGAGTGCGTGAAGTGCGGACACCACCAGCGGCAGACCGACGCGCAGGTCAGTAAGAAGCTGCGCCCGGAAGAGCAGGTGATTGGTATTTTCGATCCGAAGTAGCGTTATCGCTCGCGTTTTTTTATGCTGTTCAGTACAGAGACGCGGATTTCCGCTACACTCTTCGCCAAATTTATCCGGCGGTGATTTTCAGGATGATCTCATCCAAAAGACGCCGTCACTGAATTAGCCTTAAGCGAAGTAGCGATCGTTCCCGAAACGTTCGCAGACAACAAATTGAGTATCCAACGGTAGGAGTTATCATGAAAGTAGCAAAAGACCTGGTCATCAGTGTGGCATATCAGGTACGTACAGAAGACGGTGTGTTGGTTGACGAATCTCCGGTGAGCGCACCGTTGGATTACCTGCACGGCCATGGTTCCCTGATCTCCGGTCTGGAAACTGCACTTGATGGTCATGCTGTTGGTGATGTGTTCGATGTGCATGTAGGCGCAAACGACGCTTACGGAAACTACGATGAAAACCTGGTTCAGCGCGTACCGAAAGACGTCTTCATGGGCGTTGACGAGCTGGAAGTTGGCATGCGTTTTCTGGCTGACACCGATCAGGGCCCGGTTCCTGTCGAAATCACTGAAGTTGACGGCGACCACGTTGTGGTTGACGGTAACCACATGCTGGCGGGTCAGGATCTGAACTTCCACGTTGAAGTTGTTGCTATCCGCGAAGCGACTGAAGAAGAACTGGCTCACGGCCACGTTCACGGCGAACACGGCCATGATCATGGTCACGACCATGAACACGGTGACGGTTGCTGCGGTGGTCACGGCCACGACCATGATCACGACCACGGTCATGATCACGGTAAAAAAGGCGGTTGTGGCGGCAACGGCGGCTGTGGTTGCCACTGATCACTTTGCCTGCAAAGCGATAAAAACGAAAGGCGCCGGAAGGGCGCCTTTTTGTTGCGTCGAAACAGCATCAATAATGCGGCGGCGGCGTTTCTTCCGACTGATCGGCAATCATTGACGGCTGACTGGCGCGAAGCTTGTCTGTCAGCAGGCGCAGGTGATCATGCAATCTGCTCATTTCCAGCTGATGCTGGGTGACGATCAGATTGAGCTCTTCGATAGTAATTTCCTGAAAAGCCAGCTTGTTCTCCAGCATCTCCAGACGTTGTTCAACGGTGTTTGAGTCCATCATCATTCCCTCATTGTGCGTCTCAAGCCTCTCAGATTGAGCGCTGACCGGAACCTCATTCTGTATTGTAGACCGGCGATTCTACCCGTAAACCCGCCTGATTGCCTGACCTGCGGCGCTTTATCTGTACGCCCTGATAATTTTAGGAAACTAATTGATGCAAAAAAGGTCGGAATAAGACGCTAATGGCGTGTATAGAGATTGTTTTGTCGTGAGACGGACAGTTATAGTAACCGCCGAACTTTCGTAATTATTACCAGAGGTCACACACTTCTGGTCTTGGAGAAATGGATGAAATCACTGTTTAAAGTAACTCTGCTGGCAACCACCATGGCGATCGCCCTGAATGCCACTCAGGTTATGGCTGCTGAAGCCACAGCACCGGCCGCTGCTGCCCCTGCGCCAGCCGCTGCAGCTGCACCGGCAGCAACAGATAAGACCAAGTTCAAAAGTGATGACGAGCAGGCAGCGTATGCACTGGGTGCATCTCTGGGCCGTTACATGGACAATTCACTGAAAGAACAAGAAAAACTGGGCATCAAACTCGATAAAGACCAGCTGATCGCCGGTGTTCAGGACGCGTTTGCAAACAAAAGCAAACTGTCTGACCAGGAAATCGAGCAAACTCTGCAAACCTTCGAAGGCCGTGTGAAAGCATCTGCACAGGCTAAAATGGAGCAGGACGCTAAAGCTAACGCTGACAAAGGCGACAAATTCCGTGCTGATTTCGCCAAAGAAAAAGGCGTGAAGAAAACTGAATCTGGTTTGCTGTATCAGGTAGAGAAACCAGGTACCGGCGCAGCGCCCAAAGACAGTGATACCGTTGTTGTTAACTACAAAGGCACCCTGACCGACGGGACTGAGTTCGATAACTCTTATACTCGTGGTGAGCCACTGTCCTTCCGTCTTGACGGTGTTATCCCAGGCTGGACCGAAGGCCTGAAACACATCAAGAAAGGCGGCAAAATCAAGCTGGTCATCCCACCAGAACTGGCTTACGGCAAAACTGGCGTCCCGGGGATCCCGGCTAACTCCACTCTGGTGTTCGATGTTGAACTGCTGGACGTGAAAGCAGCGCCAAAAGCTGATCCAAAAGCTGATCCAAAAGCTGCTGAAAAACCTGCTGAAGCCGAAGCTGCGCCGAAAGCTAACTAAGCTACCGCACAGTTGCTGCATGAAACCGTCGCTTAATGCGGCGGTTTTTTTTCGTCAGTAACTTTTATTTGAACCAGCCCCTCATTTTATTGCGGTTACTCTATGATGATAACTTGACGCTTTTGTCTGCCCGGCATAACGTCACAGATCCATATACTCGCAAGGCCGTTTTTTCTGTACTTTTGATACAGTAACGACCCTGGAACGATGAATAATGCGCTCTGACTCCCGTTGGAAGGCGCGATATAGAGGGTGGTAGCTTCGATGTCTAATTCGCTTATAACTGGCGAAACCGGCGATCTGGATTTGCTGGACCAACGTCCTTTCAGCCAGGTCGACCATGAAATTTTGTCTTCATACGAGGCCGTGGTGGACGGGCTTGCTATGCTGATTGGTGAGCACTGCGAAATTGTTCTTCATTCACTGGAAGATCTGAAATGCTCTGCGGTTCGCATCGCCAATGGCGAACATACCGGCCGCAAAATCGGCTCACCGATTACGGATCTCGCGCTGCGCATGTTACATGACATGACCGGTGCTGACAGCAATGTCTCCAAAGCCTATTTCACCCGTGCTAAAAGCGGTGTGCTGATGAAGTCGGTGACTATCGCCATCCGCAACCGTGAGCAGCGTGTCATCGGGCTGCTGTGCATCAACATGAATCTTGATGTGCCTTTCTCGCAGATCATTCAGACCTTCATGCCGCCGGAAACGCAGGAAGTCGCTTCTTCGGTGAACTTCGCGTCGTCGGTTGACGATCTGGTCGCTCAGACGCTGGAATTCACCATTGAAGAAGTGAATGCGGACCGCAATGTTTCTAACAATGCGAAGAACCGCCAGGTTGTGTTGAATCTCTATGAAAAAGGTATTTTTGATATTAAAGATGCCATTAATCAGGTGGCTGACCGTCTGAATATTTCTAAGCACACTGTATATCTATATATCCGCCAGTTTAAAAGTGGTGACCTGGTGGGGAACGAACGTTGAAGCTCCGCTACTGCCTTTTGGTAACCGGTCCGGCGTATGGAACTCAGCAAGCCAGTGCGGCGTATCAGTTCGCACTGGCGCTCATTGCGAGCGGGCATCAGCTCAACAGCGTTTTTTTCTATCGCGAAGGCGTACTGAACGGCAACCTGCTTTCTGCGCCAGCCTCCGATGAATTCGATTTAGTGAGATCCTGGCAGAGAATGGCAGCCGATCATCAGGTGGTGCTGAATGTTTGTGTTGCTGCGGCTTTGCGTCGCGGTGTGATTGACGAAACGGAAGCCCATAATCAGGGGCACGGTCAGACTAACCTGCAACCGGGTTTCCATCTGACCGGCCTGGGCAGCCTTGCTGAAGCTTCGCTGACCTGTGATCGTATGGTGCAGTTCTGATGTGCTATTGCAGAGAACAATAATGAAGAAGGTAGCGTTTATATTCACGCAAGGGCCGCACGGTTCTTCCGCCGGGCGCGAAGGTCTCGATGCGCTGCTTGCCACCTCAGCGCTTACCGAAGATATCGGCGTCTTTTTTATGGCAGACGGCGTTTTTCAGCTGATGCCTGCGCAGCAGCCTGAAAAAATTCTGGCCCGTAATTATATCGCCACGTTCGGTGTGCTGCCCCTTTATGATGTCGACCAGTGCTTTATCTGCACCGAGTCGCTGAAGGCTCGCGGTTTATCTGCCGGGCATGAATGGGTGCTGGACGTTGAGCCGCTGTCTGTGGCTGAAATCCGCGACCGGCTGGCGAGTTACGATGTGGTGATGACGTTTTAAATCAGGAAATCCCATGCTTTTTACCCTTTCCAGTTCTCCGCAACATTGTGATTTTTCATTGCTTCTTAAGATGATTGCATCGGATGACGCGCTTTTGCTGATGCAGGATGGAGTACTCGCGGCGCTCCATGACAGTGAAGCCTGTGATCTGCTGAGTCAGCATGTTCAGTCAGTCTATGTCCTCAGCGAGGATCTGGCGGCCAGAGGATTGGTTGGTCAAATTTCGCACAAAATAACGTTGATCGACTATACTGGATTCGTCGCGCTGACTGAGAAACACACCCAGCAAACAGCATGGTGAATCAACGATGTGCTGTATATTTCTTGACACCCTCTTAGGTCAGCCCTAAAATTCTGCGTCCCCATATTAGCTAATGCTTTTTGTGGGGCGATTTATCACGCGTTTACAAAGTAGTTTATGAACCAAAATCCAGGAGCTTTTTAATGGCAACAATTAATCAGCTGGTACGCAAACCACGCTCTACGAAGGTTGCTAAAAGCAACGTTCCAGCGCTGGAAGCTTGCCCGCAGAAACGTGGCGTATGTACTCGTGTATATACTACCACCCCTAAAAAACCAAACTCCGCACTGCGTAAAGTCTGCCGTGTGCGTTTGACTAACGGTTTTGAAGTTACCTCCTACATCGGCGGTGAAGGTCATAACCTGCAGGAACACTCCGTGATCCTGATCCGTGGCGGTCGTGTAAAAGACTTGCCAGGTGTGCGTTATCACACCGTCCGTGGCGCGCTGGACTGTTCAGGCGTTAAGGATCGTAAGCAATCTCGTTCTAAATACGGCGTTAAAAAGCCGAAGTCTTAATGGTTCTCCGTTAAGTAAGGCCAAACATTTTCACTTTACTGTCAAAATAAACTCTTAGAGTTTTGGACAATCCTGAATTAACAACGGAGTATTTCCATGCCACGTCGTCGCGTCATTGGTCAACGTAAAATCCTGCCAGATCCTAAGTTCGGATCCGAACTGCTGGCAAAATTCGTAAACATTCTGATGGTAGATGGTAAAAAATCTACTGCAGAAGCAATCGTCTACACTGCTCTTGAGACCCTGGCTCAACGTAGCGGTAAAGGCCACCTGGAAGCTTTCGAAGTCGCTCTGGACAACGTTCGTCCGACTGTCGAAGTTAAGTCCCGCCGCGTAGGTGGTTCTACTTATCAGGTTCCAGTTGAAGTCCGTCCGGTTCGTCGTAATGCTCTGGCAATGCGTTGGATCGTTGAAGCTGCTCGTAAACGCGGTGATAAATCCATGGCTCTCCGCCTGGCGAACGAACTTTCTGATGCTGCAGAGAACAAAGGTACTGCAGTTAAGAAACGTGAAGACGTTCACCGTATGGCTGAAGCCAACAAGGCGTTCGCCCACTACCGCTGGTAATCACTTCGCTGTAGTTATGCTAACCAAGCGGGCGCTTCAAGAAGCCAACCCGCTTGGGTTAACTGAACTTGAACGTCCTAGTTATAGAGGAATCAAATGGCTCGTAAAACACCCATTGAGCGCTACCGTAACATTGGTATCAGTGCTCACATCGACGCCGGTAAGACAACCACTACCGAACGTGTTCTGTTCTACACCGGTGTAAACCACAAAATCGGTGAAGTGCATGATGGCGCAGCCACCATGGACTGGATGGAACAGGAGCAGGAACGTGGTATTACCATCACGTCCGCTGCGACCACCTGTTTCTGGTCAGGTATGGCTAAGCAGTTCGAACCACACCACATCAACATCATCGACACCCCAGGGCACGTTGACTTCACCATCGAAGTTGAACGTTCCATGCGTGTTCTTGATGGCGCGGTAATGGTTTACTGTGCTGTTGGTGGTGTTCAGCCACAGTCTGAGACCGTATGGCGTCAGGCAAACAAATATAAAGTTCCTCGTATCGCGTTCGTTAACAAAATGGACCGTATGGGTGCTAACTTCCTGAAAGTTGTTGACCAGATTGAAAAACGTCTGGGCGCAACTCCGGTGCCACTGCAATTGGCAATCGGCGCGGAAGAGAAATTCACCGGTGTTGTTGACCTGGTGAAGATGAAAGCTATCAACTGGAACGAAGCTGATCAGGGCGTTACCTTCGAATACGAAGAAATCCCTGCCAACATGCAAGAACTGGCTGAAGAATGGCGTCAGAAACTGGTTGAGTCCGCAGCTGAAGGCTCTGATGAGCTGATGGAGAAATTCTTTGGTGGCGAAGAGCTGACTGAAGAAGAGATCAAAACTTCTCTGCGTAAGCGCGTTCTGAACAACGAAATCATCTTGGTTACCTGTGGTTCTGCGTTTAAAAACAAAGGCGTACAGGCAATGCTGGATGCTGTTGTTGAGTATCTGCCAGCACCGACTGACGTTGAAGCTATCAACGGTCTGTTGGACGACGGTAAAGACACTCCGGCAGTTCGCCATTCTGACGATTCAGAGCCGTTCTCTGCTCTGGCGTTCAAAATCGCTACTGACCCATTCGTGGGTAACTTGACGTTCTTCCGTGTTTATTCCGGTCTCGTCAATTCAGGTGACACTGTATTTAACCCAGTGAAATCTCAGCGTGAACGTCTGGGTCGTATCGTTCAGATGCACGCTAACAAGCGTGAAGAAATCAAAGAAGTTCGTGCGGGCGATATCGCTGCTGCGATCGGTCTGAAAGACGTGACTACAGGTGATACCCTGTGTGATCCGGATAATGTGATTATCCTGGAACGCATGGAATTCCCTGAGCCGGTAATCTCCGTTGCGGTAGAACCAAAAACCAAAGCTGACCAGGAAAAAATGGGTCTGGCTCTGGGCCGTCTGGCAAAAGAAGACCCATCATTCCGCGTTTGGACTGATGAAGAATCTGGCCAGACAATCATCGCAGGTATGGGTGAGCTTCACCTGGATATCCTGGTTGACCGTATGCGTCGTGAATTTAACGTTGAAGCTAACGTCGGTAAGCCGCAGGTTGCATACCGTGAAGCTATCCGCGCGAAAGTTACCGATGTTGAAGGTAAACACGCTAAGCAGTCTGGTGGTCGTGGTCAGTATGGTCACGTTGTGATCGACATGTACCCATTAGAACCTGGAACGAATCCGAAAGGATACGAGTTTGTCAACGAAATCAAAGGCGGTGTAATTCCTGGTGAATTCATCGGCGCGATTGACAAAGGCATCCAGGAACAGCTGAAGTCTGGTCCACTGGCGGGTTATCCGGTAGTCGATCTGGGCGTGCGTCTGCACTTCGGTTCTTACCATGATGTCGACTCCTCCGAGCTGGCGTTTAAACTGGCCGCTTCTATCGCCTTCAAAGATGGCTTTAAGAAAGCGAAACCAGTTCTGCTTGAGCCGATCATGAAGGTTGAAGTAGAAACTCCGGAAGAGAACACCGGTGACGTCATCGGTGACCTTAGCCGTCGTCGTGGTATGCTGAAAGGCCAAGAATCTAACGCTACTGGCGTTGTGATTCATGCTGAAGTTCCGCTTTCCGAAATGTTCGGTTATGCAACTCAGCTGCGTTCACTGACCAAAGGCCGTGCATCTTACTCCATGGAATTCCTGAAGTATGATGATGCGCCAAATAACGTGGCCCTGGCCGTTATTGAAGCTCGTGGCAAATAAGCCACTGGTTTAAACACAATGATCCCGTGCTCTCTCTATGAAGGGAGAGCACAAGAGTAAGGAATATAGCCGTGTCTAAAGAAAAATTTGAACGTACAAAACCGCACGTTAACGTTGGTACTATCGGCCACGTTGACCACGGTAAAACTACCCTGACT
>NZ_JAEMGT010000106.1:0-2895 GCF_017655185.1 Rahnella sp. ChDrAdgB13
GCAAAATATCAATGATCTCAGCCGCGACACGGAACATGCCAACGACAGCATCAGCCCAATTTTCGATAAGGAGAAAGAGCAGAACCGCCTGAAACAGGCCCAGCTTATAGGGGAGATTGGCGTTCAGGCGATGGATATTGCTCGAATGCAGGGTGAGGACTATCGGATGCCAAGCACCGCAAACCGTAGTGACCCTATTGAAGAGCAGAAACAGATAATCATCGGGGAACTGGTCAGCACCGCCGTAATCACGTGACATGATGATTCTGAAGGTACTGAGTGTAGATGTCGATCCGCAGCAACGATGTTACGCTTTATAAAAGCTTACTCACTAATTTGATAAAGAAAAATGCATCGCTGAAACTGCTGATACCTCTGAATAAGCTTTTAAACGCTATATTCGCTCTGAAGTTGGTTTTCAGGGCAGATTTATCCTGAACATTATTCCTATACAATCCCAAAAAATGCCGCGTTTCAACCAGCGCATGCCTGAATAAAGGGAGCCTGATATCTTGATTTTTCGGCTGACCCGCAAGACGAATAATCTCGGCGATCACCTCTACGTAACTGGCTGCCCGTATATCGTAGTAATCGCCCCGATGGGTGATGGACTCCGTGTTGTAGATATAGGTGTAGTCCTTGATGTCCGAGAAATAGAAACGTCCATTTTCCAGTGCCAGATTAATGGTCCAGAGAATGTCTTTGTGACTTTTACCAGATTGGAAAGATAGAGCGTGTTGTCTGATATAAGACGACCTGATGAGCTGCAACCATAGGTAATGCGGCCATTCATGGCGAGTGACGCAGTGTCTGATCCAGTCGTGGCCAGACAAGCATTGTTTATAAGGCTGTTGAGAATGCGCAGCAGTTTTGGTTGTACCAGTGCCAGTAGACCAGGCATTGCAGATAACCACATCAGCTTGAGCTTTTTTCGCCATTTGCCAGCGGGTGTAAATGAAGCCGTCTTTGACGTCGTCATCTGCATCAAGAAAAATCACCCATTCGCCACGATGAATGGCTATCGCAGCATTTCGGGCAGCGTAGACCCCGCAATTTTCCTGTTCAACGAGAATAACTCTGTCGTCGCAGATACCCTGAACAATACTGCCGGTACCATCGCGAGAGCCATCGTTGACAATGATAAGTTCGATAACAACATTGTTTTCGCTGAGGATTTTACTGGCAAGGCGCTCAATGGTCTCTGCGGCGTTATAGACAGGGATAATGACGCTGACGTCGATCACGGACTGCTGGTCTTGCTGAATGAGCGCCATTTAATCTTTGTGCCTTTTGACTGGTATTTCTCTTCTTTCCCGGATTTCCAATTGAATGTCGTATAAGCATTCATCACAGAGTTCTTTATCTAGTGAAAATAGCCGTTCGATGAAATTTCTTTTTTTATTACAGCGGGCACATCTTTTCATTTTCATCTCTTCACGGCTGCATCGTTCGAGCATGGCGGCCTGGTGTTGGCGTACTCATCTGATGCAATAATGGTTACCTGAGGGACGATTAGTTTCTGGCATCCCTGCAGTGATGACGTAGCAAGCCCCACAGCTGTAAGTCGCCGTGATACAAAGCCATTTATCGTCAACAATGAAAGCCAAGGATAACCAGAGAGATTGCTGAAAAGATAATCGTTTTGATAGATCGATAATTGGATTTCGATCGTTATCGCCGATCGATGCACTGCAGCGAGTGATAGTCGTTTGTTGCGTGATATATCCCAGCCACTTTTTTGAGTGGATGTTCTAACCTGAGTTACTTTGCAAACTTTTCAGACAAGGTCAGCGTATTTCTATTTTTAACTTCAGTGCAGTACAAGGTGTTACCGCAGTGGGGACAGTGTTTTAGTCCGAAGAATTCGTAATCACACATCACGCAGATAAAGTGCTTAGGTTGAGGATTTCCCAAATGAAAGGATTCATGTAGGGCTGTTGCCCGAGTAACAGTGGAGAGTTGCGCGGGTCTGTGGGGTAAAAGCAAATAGGGGCATTCTTCTAAACGGTTGATGTCGCTATTTTCAAGGTCGTGTTCGAAAAACCGACCTTCCGCATGCGTGATTCGAAAATGCAGGGGGTTTAAGCAGCCCTCGCAGTAACAACACAGCGATGCTGGCAGAGGATATAACTCTGCTTTGACCCATCTGCCATCATGGGTAACGGCATGCTTTATTTTCTTAAATTGCATAGATGCACCTTTTGCCGTGCCCGGCTGTAGTTATTGGGCGGTTTTTCCGATAAATAAAAAGATTGCAATACGATTGGAAGTGTTAGGGCTCAGCCCACCCATGATGGGGGAGAGGGCTCACTCAAGGCGGGATCTGACCCCACAAGTTGTAAAATGCGAAGAACACATATTCCTCAATCAGGTTATGCAGATTCGGTGTCTTCTCTGGGTGTGCGTTCAGTAGCAACACCCGGTGATTTACTCGTTCAACTGGGTGAAGAGAAGCTTCATGCTGCGCTGGTGCCAGCAGAGGAAAGTACTCCGGATCGTTCGCAAGCAAGCCGTAAAAGTAAGCGAGCGCAAACCTCTCCAGATGCCAGGGTTCATCGTAAAAATGTGAACTTAGCGCCAGCAAGTCATCGGCGAGCTCTGACCATCCCAGCCTTTGACATTCTGCTCGCAGCAATGAGAAGTAGAATTGCGGGCTCTGTATGAAATGTTCAGGCCGCACGTGTCTAAGCGCTGCATCGTGCGAGACCAGATGATCTGACTGCTGCATTTGTCTAAGCGTTAGCAGGTGAGCGATGAAAACCGGTGCGATAATCTGACAGGTGTGACGTCGCTGTTCAGTAAAACCACACTGATACATCCCCAGCGGCTTTGTTGAATAAATCGGATTTAGATAAAAGCTCCCCTCGTCGCTGACTTTCTCAGGCAATCCTTACG
>NZ_JAEMGT010000013.1:0-1513 GCF_017655185.1 Rahnella sp. ChDrAdgB13
TTGGTAGACGCGCTAGCTTCAGGTGTTAGTGTCCTTCGGATGTGAGGGTTCGAGTCCCTCCCTTCGCACCACTCCGGTGATATAAATCAGCAGTCAGCAGAATTCATCTGTGCGAAGGTGGCGGAATTGGTAGACGCGCTAGCTTCAGGTGTTAGTGTTCTTACGGACGTGAGGGTTCAAGTCCCTCTCTTCGCACCACATGATTCTGTTCTTCGGTTTTGCCTTCCTGTATTAACTCCTTCGATTTCAGAAAGTAAAAAATCCCCTTCGCTTTACTGTTTTTCCTGTTTCTCATCTTCGTATTCCTGTTTTCATCACAAACTAAAATTCAACGTCACTGCCGCCAGTCCGCCTGCCAGCGCCATAAATGAGGGCAGCAGCAGATAATGGCGCAGCGTCCGGTGGAACAGCATGCCCAGCGTCACCAGCATCGCGACCACGACCAGAACGCGCAGCTGGTCCAACGTCATATGTGCCAGCGCCAGCAACGGCATCAGCGCGCAAGGCAGCAATACCCCCCAGCCACTGGTCAGACGTTTACCCAGCATCCACACAACCGCCCAGATCCCACATGCCATGACAATTGCCGGTATCATAACCCTGCTCCAAATGCTGATAATGAGAACCAATATCATATAGGATTTTTTCTCATTTACCATACACCCCCCGCAATAAATCAGACGACACAACGCCCGTCTGCCAGCACGCCCGCCTTTAAGGTAAAGTCTGCGCAGTTATTTACGGTCTTATACTCCGTTTGGGTGACACCTGTGTACAAAAGTGCTAATTTTAAAGGTGTTAAACCAAATTAGTGAAACCCGGCTAATTAAATTTTTTATAATAGTCACTGAAAAAACTATATTTATAGAATTCTAATAATTACCTATTAAAACCATTAGCCTGCCTGCATGGAACTTGTCTTAATGGAATAAGCACGCGGTATAGGGCGATAAGAATCTTTATCTATTCAGAACAACAGACGCTAAATAGAGTAAATTTGATGATATCTCATTCCTATGATGAACTGCTGAGAAGCAAACATCGGCTGGCGATGCTCCTATTCTTTTTTTTAAATAGTGCCACGGCGCTATTTTCGATGGTTTATCCCCCCGACAATGCAGCGGCGACACCCTTCCCGCTGATACTGATTTTTGCACTTTGTTGTGGCGGGTTAATATTTTCTTTTTTCAGTAAGAAAAATTACTCTTCACATCTGAATATGTGTTCTGTGATTGTCGGTCTGTTATGGGCCTGGCAAATAGCATTACGTTTTGAGGAAGTCGGGCAAACAGATAAAAATTATCTGGTGATCAGCTTACTCAGTATATTCTTTATCAGCGCCATCGCTTTGTCAGATAATTTTCTGGCTTTTTGCCTGCATGCAGTACCTTCCACTCTTTGCGTCATCTTCCTGGATGACTTTCAGCACATCGGGCATATCCTGTTCACCGTTATGTTGCCACTGATTGGTTTGTGGCTGCATCACCTGATGCTCAAACGTAGCGACGAATTC
>NZ_JAEMGT010000107.1:0-3523 GCF_017655185.1 Rahnella sp. ChDrAdgB13
ATGATTGAGTACCCGGAGCGAATGTCCGGGTACTGACAAACGGGCGTTTACACAAAATCTGGTACAGGCCCTAACTATCACAAGATGATCGCCTGCGTCATGCAGGATGACAAGCTGTTTTCCGGCACCATTCGGGAGAACATCAGTGGCTTTGCGGACGAAGTAGATGAAATTTGGATGCAAGAATGTGCCCGAGCCAGCTACCTGCACGCGGTTATCGAAAAAATGCCAATGGGCTATGAAACCATGATAGGTGAATTAGGAGAAGGATTATCAGGCGGCCAAAAACAACGACTGTTTATTGCGCGGGCGATTTACAAAAAACCTGCTGTCTTGTTCTTAGATGAAGCTACCAGCGCTCTGGATCAGGAAAGTGAGACGATAGTTAATAATGCGATTAAAGCACTTGAAATTACAAGGATTATCATTGCTCATCGAGAAACTACGATAGCTTCAGCCGACCGCATTATTTATTTAAATGGAAGGGGTTGAGAGATGATTAAAAAAAACATTTATCTGATTATAATTAATATTCTCCCGGTATTAGTAATGTTTGGAATCACATTTTATCCCTACTTACTGCCCAATCGGAGCCAGTTATATCAAGCAGGGTTAGCCATTCCGGTTCTATGTATATTAGAATTTATTATTATTATACCTATTTATTTTATTTTTTTTAGGAATAGGAAGGGCATGGGGATAGGTATCATTAACTCAAAGTTATTATTTATTTTCTTGGTGGCCATTATATTTTGTCAATATGCAGGGCCTGTAATTATGGGTATGGGAGCGAATAAAGAGCTAATGTGGAATAGAGATTTGCTGACAGACCCAATTTTTTTGTCAACTATTTTTCTAATGGTCTTTATCGTGCCTATTTATGAAGAAATAGTGTTCAGAGGTTGCTTGTTTGACGCGCTTTTACTGTGTTTTCGAGGGAGGATTTATCTAGCATCTATAGCAACCTCAATTACGTTCGCTTATTTTCATACTCAATTTACAGATATTCGAGCATTAATTATCCTCGTTGCTATTTCGACAGTTTTAGTCTGTGCAAGGACCTTCTCAAAAGGGCTGCTAATGCCAATTATTTTGCATATTTCAATGAACGGCATAGTCATGGTGGTGAAGATGATAATCTCTTTTAATTGATACTTTTAATGTTCATTGTTTTTTTTGATTCCTATATCTAGCATGCTATTACTAGATAACCGCAAAGTCAGTAAAGAGCGGCTACATCTATAGATATTTCCATCAATACACGGATTCTAAAGTCCAATGGAATTAAAACATACACTAGCGAATTATTTCCAGTTTGAAGTGGTCAACAAAAACTGGCCACAGTTTTAGATTTTTTTCAGTATCGATTTTCCGATTCGTTGGGTGATAACCCGCCATTATATTCGTGCGGCCTGAGCACGCTGTAATATCCAACGATATAGTCTGTTATTTCATGGGCAGCATCGATTAAGCTTAAGTAACCTGTCACTGGTATCCATTCACTCTTCAGGCTCCTGAAGAACCGCTCCATCGGGCTGTTATCCCAGCCGTTTCCACGTCGGTTCATGTTCTGTTTGATCCGGTAACGCCACAGTAACTGTCTGAACTGCCTGCTTGTAAAGTGGCTGCCCTGGACACCCTTCTAAGAGTCAAGCCATTAACGGGGTGCTGTTGATCTGCCTGTTTTGATTTCGCAGTGATGTATAAACTTCCCGTGAGATATATCGCTTCAGACAACGTATTAGATTGGCTGTTCGGTAGCTCATTAATTAAAATGACAATTGATGGTTAATGCTGGTTTGATATCCATCATGGCTAAATATACAAGTAAATAACCCTTCAATAAACGCTGTTATTTTATTAAACAGTTGACTTCAAACACAACTGCTCACCCGTTCGCACTCATCCACTCGGCAGTCTTCCCGTCGCGTTCTCGTTCAATATTCACTCGCCCGCCGTTCAGCCTACCTCCTTCCTTCGTTTGCGCTGCGGCTTCCGGTAGCGCCCCTGCATCCTCCGCTTTCCGCCCGTCTGTCGTGTCGGCACGGCGTAAGCCGGAACTGTGATCCCACAACCACCGGAGAAAGGCACATGAGCACAACAACACCCGCCGTGTACGTCGGTACGTACCACAAATACAACTGCGGCAGCCTCGCCGGGAAATGGCTCGATCTGACTGAGTATGATGACGAGCAAGATTTCTTTACAGCATGCAACGAGCTACATGCTGATGAAGAAGATCCGGAGCTGATGTTTCAGGATTGGGAAGGTATTCCGTCCGGACTGGCGTCCGAAAGTCATGTGAACTGGGCGTTTATTGATGCCTACCGGCAGGCAAAGGCGGAAGGGCAGGGAGAGGCGTTTGTTGAATGGGCAGAATATTTCAACGCCTGTGATTATGACGCGTTTCAGGAATCGTATCTGGGTGAGGCGGAAACTGAAGAGGACTACGCCCGCGATTTCGCCGATGAAACCGGCTTACTCGATGACATGCCTGATTCACTGCTGATTTACTTCGATTATGAAGCATATGGGCGCGACATGTTTTTGAACGGGCTGGTTCTGCTGAACGGCTACGTGTTCTCTGAATAACATATTAAACGGCAGGGTATCCCTGCCGTAAGGATAAACACATGAAACTGACATCTGAAACGCGTGAAACATTGCAGCATTATAAATCGTTAATTAATGCCAGCCGGCGCGAGGCCGGATTGTCTCCGCTCAATACGACACAGATTCTGGACGATATTTGTACTTATCTGAAATATCAGAATGTTGTTTATATCGGCGGCGCTTTTATTCAGCAGGCTGGGATCAAAAACCTCGATAAGTAAGCGGTAAGAGACGGGCGGGAAGCCGCCTGTTATCGTGCGAAAACCCCTTTCAGGCTACGCCTGGCGATAGCCGACTGCTCTGCGCCTTCGGCGCCGTGCGTCTCCGCTATCGGCGTGAATTATTGCCTGATAAGCAAAACCTGGTCTCCAGCTGGTCAGATAATTCAGTAAATACCGCTATTTTGCATACGGATTCAGTGTGGTTTTGTTGTTGTCCGGGCTTCGCGATGCTGATTTAAAACGTGTCACAAGAGCCTACACCGGCCACCTTCGGCTCATGACCAGCAAGCTGGTCAATCGTCGAGCCATACTCCGACGGGCAGCTGCTTCGCACCGGCCAGTCTCCGCCGAAACCGCAAGCGGCTTCGTGCCTTCCGGCTAATGTCTGATGGAGCACGTCAACGTCTGCAGCTGGCTGACGCCAGCGCATTAACCGCACCGGCAATAATGCCGCCGGTACTCTTCGGCGCACCACCGTTTCGCTGCCGCGCCCCGGCGTTGCGGCGGCCCCCCGCTCATTGCTACTCCGGCACCCTCTTTCCGTTTAAGTTGCAAAATCGCGTCTAAATCGATCACCAATTCGCATCGCAATCGATCATGATTTCGCATCGTGTCCGATTGCGTATTCTGGCCGATCGTGAACAGTCATTCTGGTGGAACGTGAACGCAGATTCTGGTTTAACGTGAAC
>NZ_JAEMGT010000108.1:0-57255 GCF_017655185.1 Rahnella sp. ChDrAdgB13
CTCCGCATAATTTGGTTATTTATAGGGAGTACAATGACTTAATACAAGTTCATTTTAATGCGTAAGCCCTGGAAGCAAGCGGGCCTTTTCAGGCCCGTTTTTTTATGGGTAAAGCCAGTAAAAATAATGTCTTTTGCCCAATTAATCACCAGAGTGGTTATAAGCCAGACAAATGGACGCTCTCACGCCTTTTTCTCCAAAAAAGGTGTTGACGCAAAACGGTCATATACGCATAATGCGCCCCGCAACGCCGATGAAGGTAGCGCGAAAAAAGAGGGCTACGTAGCTCAGTTGGTTAGAGCACATCACTCATAATGATGGGGTCACAGGTTCGAATCCCGTCGTAGCCACCATCTTTTTTGCGGGAGTGGCGAAATTGGTAGACGCACTAGATTTAGGTTCTAGCGCCGCAAGGTGTGCGAGTTCAAGTCTCGCCTCCCGCACCATTTCATCGAGTCGGCAGCACAGTTGGGGTATCGCCAAGCGGTAAGGCACTGGTTTTTGATACCAGCATTCCCAGGTTCGAATCCTGGTACCCCAGCCATTTTCTTACCTTCGCATCTCTGATGTGAATGTGAGAAAAAACCAATTTGAAGAAGTTGTACTGTTGGGGTATCGCCAAGCGGTAAGGCACTGGTTTTTGATACCAGCATACCCTGGTTCGAATCCAGGTACCCCAGCCATACTTCTTTCTGTATAATTGGTAAGCACTTGAAATTTATTATTAAGTTAGTTAAATTAGTGCTTGAAGTTTTGAAGTAAGTCAGTAGAATTTGGCTACGTAGCTCAGCTGGTTAGAGCACATCACTCATAATGATGGGGTCACAGGTTCAAATCCCGTCGTAGCCACCATTTTACTTGCAGTGCACTGCTCAAAAGGTAGTGAGTTTTAAAATTGGGGTGTCGCCAAGCGGTAAGGCTCTGGTTTCTGATACCAGCATACCCAGGTTCGAATCCTGGCACCCCAGCCACATTAAGAAAGCCCGCCTCGTGCGGGCTTTTTGCTATCTGCCGGTTGAGTCAGACTCAAAAAAAGGGCAAGCCGACATTCATCCGGCCAGCCCCTCTCTCACTTCATTAAATGCCTAATGCGTATTTCAGCGCTTTGGTTTTCAGTGCGCCTGCACGCTGTGCCGTCATCAGTGCCAGATTTCTCAATGCTTTGACGGGCGCCAGATCGTTACTGAACGCGGTATAGAACAAATCCATACCGCTTTGCATCAGCAGATTATCCAGGCGACGCTGACGCTGATAGCGCAGCAGCACTTTCTCGCTGCTCCACGCTTCATCGTGGTCACGCGCTTTTTCCAGCACCGAAAGCAATGCTTCTACGTCGCGATAACCCAGATTCACGCCCTGCCCGGCCAGCGGATTGATCGTATGCGCTGCATCGCCCACCAGCGCCAGCCCCGGCAGGACATAACGCTGCGCATGGCGGCGAACCAGCGGGAACGCGCCCGCTGCTGTTGCATTGATTTTTCCAAGGCGTGGTGGGAAGGCCTGCATAATCTCCGCCGTCAGCTGTTTCATGTTCAGCGTTTTCAGATAACGGATGCGCTGCGGGCTGTCGTACCACACCAGCGATGCCTGATTGCCAAACAACGGCAGAAATGCGCGCGGGCCGGAAGGGAAAAACTGCTGCCAGGTGACATCCTGATCCGGCGTTTCGGTTTCAACGTTAATCAGCATACAGTGCTGGCGATATTCCCAACCATCAACGCCGATGCCCGCCAGCTGGCGTACCAGAGAATTCGCTCCGTCGGCGGCGACGACCAGTTTTGTACGCAGCAGTTCACCGGTGGTCAGCTGAAGTGACCAGGTTTTATCGTCATGTTGCAGAAGATGGCGCAGTTTCGCCGGGCAGAAGCGGGTCAGATTGGAGAAAGCATCAAACTGCTGCCAGAGCGCCAGCTGAAGCACGCGGTTTTCAACCATGAATCCCAGCTCCGGTAATCCGAGTGATTGCGCATCGAATTTGACGTCGGAACCGTCAACTTCCCAGGTTTCCAGGCGGCGATACGGCACCGAGCGCATTTTTTCAACAGCAGGCCACGCCTCTAATTTTTGCAAGAACCGCACCGAAGCGCAGCCAATCGCAGAAATTCGCAGGTCTGCTGCCGCTGATGCGTCAAATTCAGCCGGCTCTTCATTTTCGATCAATGCAACCTGAAGCCCCTGACGGGCCAGCCCGAGAGCTGCCGCAGCGCCTACCATCCCACCACCGACGATCACTGCATCAAATGACTTCTCTGAATTATTCATTTTATTCCAGCTTTCTATTTCAGTTCATTATGCGAAGTGTACCGGATTTTTGTGTCTGCATCAGGGCCTAAGCTGCTTTCCCGCACTGGTCAGCGCTAAGGTGAGGGTTTACAATACCGCCCCTGAACAACGCTATGCACTGCGGCACTGCCGATCTAACGTTCCCCGTACTGAGTACTGACACGCTGATGACTAAAAAACTGCACATAAAAACCTGGGGCTGCCAGATGAATGAATATGATTCATCCAAAATGGCCGATCTTCTCGATAGCACCCACGGTTACCAGCTGACGGATAACGCTGAAGAAGCAGACATTCTGCTGCTGAATACCTGTTCAATCCGGGAAAAAGCCCAGGAGAAAGTGTTCAGCCTGCTGGGACACTGGAAATTATTAAAAAAGAAAAACCCGGATATTATTATCGGCGTCGGCGGCTGTGTGGCATCTCAGGAAGGGGAATTGCTGCGTAAGCGTGCGCCCTGCGTTGATATCGTTTTTGGCCCGCAAACCCTGCATCGCCTGCCAGAAATGGTCAACCATGTTCGCGGCACCAAAAGCCCGGTCGTGGATATCAGCTTCCCGGAAATTGAGAAATTTGACCGTCTGCCGGAACCACGCGCGGATGGCCCGACCGCATTTGTCTCCATCATGGAAGGTTGCAACAAATATTGCAGCTTCTGCGTGGTGCCTTACACGCGCGGCGAAGAAGTCAGCCGCCCGTGTGATGACGTCCTGTTCGAAGTCGCTCAGCTTGCCGCTCAGGGCGTGCGTGAAGTTAACCTGCTGGGGCAAAACGTCAACGCCTACCGCGGCGATTCCGTTGACGGTGGCATCTGCACGTTTGCAGAATTACTGCGTCTGGTGGCGGCCATCGACGGTATTGACCGCATCCGCTTTACCACCAGCCATCCGGTAGAATTTACTGACGATATTATCGAGGTCTATAAAGACACGCCTGAAGTGGTCAGTTTCCTGCATCTGCCTATTCAGAGCGGTTCTGATCGCATTCTGACTATGATGAAGCGCCCTCACACGGTGCTGGAATACAAATCGACTATCCGTAAATTGCGGGCTGCGCGTCCGGATATCCATTTCAGTTCTGACTTCATCATCGGCTTCCCGGGCGAATCCAACGATGATTTCGAACGCACTATGGATTTAATTGCACAGGTCAATTACGACGTCAGCTTCAGTTTTATCTACTCTCCACGCCCGGGAACACCTGCGGCAGACATGGTCGATGACGTCAGCATGGACGAGAAGAAACAGCGTCTGGCGCTGTTACAGGACCGGATCACGCAACAGGTGATGCGGTTTAGCCGCGCCACGCTGGGCACCGTTCAGCGCATTCTGGTGGAAGGGACGTCCCGTAAAGACATTATGGAACTGACCGGACGTACAGAATGCAACCGTGTGGTCAATTTTGAAGGTACGCCTGACATGATTGGCAAATTCGTGGATGTCGAAATTGTCGATGTCTATGCCAACTCCCTGCGTGGCGTAGTCATCCGCACAGAAGAACAAATGGCGCTGCGTCTGCACGAGTCACCACAATCTGTTATTGCCCGCACACGCAAAGAAAATGAATTGGGCGTTGGGCTCTATCAGCCGTAAATCATTGAAGCGAAGAATGACAGAACCTACAGGGCGCTCCGGCGTCCTGTTTCTTTTGAGAATTCAGACGCAACACCGGCTTCCAGGGGTTAATTTTCCAGGAAAGGCCGCATATCCGGATGCAGGTTCATGTAACTGCCTGCAAGCCGCAGCATATTTTGCCAAGGGCATGTATTATTAACTCAGGTATGGTTGACGGCTGAAAGCAGTTTACGGCCGTATGTCTCACTGAACGTACCCTGAAGTATGCAGGGTAAACTGGTCCAGAGTGGCCCAAAGGATAAGTTTGAACGTTGTAACACAAGAGATTTTACTGGAGCCCGAAGACAATCAGCGTCTGCTGAGCCTGTGCGGGCCGTTTGATGACAATATCAAACAACTGGAACGCCGGTTGGGCGTTGAAATCAACCGTCGTGATAACGCATTTAAGCTTGTTGGAAAGAGCCTGCCGGTTGCGGCAGCCGCTGATATTCTGCGCGACTTATACGTAGACACCGCGCCGCTGCGTGGCGAGATTCAGGATATCGACCCTGAAAAAATCCATCTGGCGATTAAAGAAAGCCGCGTTCTTGAGCAAACGGCTGAAAGCGTGCCTGATTTTGGCAAAGCGGTCATCATCAAAACCAAGCGTGGCGTGATCAAACCGCGAACTAAGAATCAGGCGCAGTACGTTGCCAATATTCTGGATCACGACGTCACGTTTGGTATCGGCCCTGCCGGTACGGGTAAAACCTATCTGGCCGTTGCCGCTGCCGTTGATGCGCTGGAACGTCAGGAAGTACGCCGTATTCTGCTGACGCGCCCTGCCGTTGAAGCCGGTGAAAAGCTGGGCTTCCTGCCGGGTGACCTGAGTCAGAAGGTTGATCCGTATCTGCGCCCGCTGTATGACGCGCTGTTCGAAATGCTGGGCTTTGAGAAGGTTGAAAAACTGATTGAGCGCAACGTTATTGAAGTGGCTCCTCTGGCGTATATGCGCGGGCGTACGCTCAATGACGCCTTCATTATTCTCGATGAAAGCCAGAATACTTCCATTGAACAGATGAAGATGTTCCTGACCCGTATTGGTTTTAACTCCAAAGCGGTGATCACCGGTGACGTCACGCAAATCGACTTGCCGCGCCATCAGAAATCAGGCCTGCGCCACGCCATTGAAGTATTGTCTTCGGTTGAAGAACTGAGCTTTAACTTCTTCCACAGCGAGGACGTCGTTCGTCATCCTGTTGTCGCACGAATTGTTGTAGCTTACGAAGCGTGGGAAGAAGAAGACCAGAAACGTCGTGATGCGATTGCCGCAGAGCGTAAACATGAACATCAAAACAGCGCATCCCAGCAGGTTAGTCAATGAACACGGTAATCCTCGATCTACAAATTGCTTGTGAAGAAAACGCAGGCTTACCGTCTGAAAATGACTTTCAAAAATGGCTGGAGGCGGTTCTTCCGCAGTTTCAGGAAGAATCGGAAGTAACGATCCGTCTGGTCGATATTCCCGAAAGCCATGAACTGAATATGACGTATCGTGGCATGGATAAACCGACCAACGTGTTATCCTTCCCGTTCGAAGCTCCTCCGGGCATGGAAATGCCACTGCTCGGCGACCTGATTATTTGTCGTCAGGTGGTTGAGAAGGAAGCCAAAGAGCAGGAAAAAGAACTTTGGGCTCACTGGGCACATATGGTGATTCACGGCAGTTTGCATTTGCTGGGCTATGACCATATCGTTGACGAAGAAGCCGAAGAAATGGAATCAATTGAAACTGAAATCATGCTGGATCTGGGTTATCCGGATCCTTATATTTCAGAGAAAGAAGACGACTGAATTTATCAGTAAACTTGCGCAGCGCCTGCCCGGTGAAGGTTTTTCATCCGCAGGCGTTTCGCCTAATTTTCACTAACACGAGTAAAACAAACCAAACGCCATGAGCGATGACCATTCACAAAATAGTGACAGCCCCAGTCCCAAGAAGGGCTTCTTTTCCCTTATCCTTAACCAGCTCTTTCACGGTGAACCCAAAAACCGTGGCGATTTGGTTGAGCTGATTCGTGACTCAGAACAAAACGATCTGATCGACCCCGATACCCGTGACATGCTGGAAGGCGTGATGGATATCGCCGAGCAGCGCGTCCGGGACATCATGATCCCACGTTCTCAGATGATCACGCTAAAACGCAATCAACCGCTGGAAGAGTGTCTTGATGTCATCATCGAATCCGCACACTCCCGCTTCCCGGTGATCAGCGAAGATAAGGATCACATTGAAGGCATCCTGATGGCCAAAGACTTGCTGCCGTTTATGCGCACAGAGTCCGAACCATTCAGCATTGATAAAGTGCTGAGAACCGCCGTGGTGGTTCCCGAAAGCAAACGTGTTGACCGCATGCTGAAGGAGTTCCGCTCCCAGCGTTACCATATGGCGATTGTTGTCGATGAATTCGGCGGCGTATCAGGCCTGGTCACTATCGAAGATATTCTCGAACTGATTGTCGGCGAGATCGACGATGAGTATGACGAAGCAGAAGATCTGGATATCCGCCAGCTTAGCCGCCATACCTACACCGTCCGCGCGCTGGCACCGATTGAAGATTTTAACGAAGTCTTCCAGACCCATTACAGTGACGACGAAGTCGATACGATTGGCGGTCTGGTGATGCAGTCCTTCGGCCATTTGCCTGCACGAGGCGAAAGCATTGAAATTGACGGTTACCTGTTCAAGGTTGCGATGGCCGACAGCCGACGTATTATTCAGGTTCACGTAAAAATACCGGACGACGCGCCGCAACCGATACTGGAAGAATAATTACTCCATGGCAATTGCCTCTTTATACCAACGCCAGCGGGTTCGCGCCCTGCTGGCGCTCTTATTCGGTGCCTGTGGCACGCTCGCTTTTTCCCCCTATGATTTCTGGCCTGCAGCAATCGTCTCGCTCTGCGGTCTGCTGGCATTAACGCTGGATCGCCGTCCGGCGCAATCCGCGTGGATAGGTTTCTGCTGGGGATTTGGCCTGTTTGGAACAGGCGTCAACTGGGTTTACGTCAGTATCGCCACCTTTGGCGGCATGCCGGAAGCCATCAACCTGTTCCTGGTGATTTTGCTGGCGGCTTATTTGTCGCTGTACACCATGCTGTTTGCCGGTATTTTCAGCAAACTCTGGCCAAAAACCACCTGGTGGAAACTGGCAATTGCCGCGCCGGCGCTGTGGCAAGTTACTGAATTCCTTCGCGGTTGGGTGCTGACCGGCTTTCCGTGGCTTGAATTCGGTTACAGCCAGATCAATGGACCGCTGAAAGGCCTTGCGCCAATCACCGGTGTGAACGGCATTACGCTGTTACTGACTTCCCTGAGCGGTCTGCTGGTGTATGCCATTTACCAGCACCGGAAAGCCCCGGGTATTGTTGCGCTGGCAATGTTGCTGCTGCCATGGCCGCTGCGCTATATCCACTGGTATCAGGAACAGCCTGACAAAACTGTTGATGTTGCACTGGTTCAGGGCAATATTCCGCAGTCCATGAAATGGGATCCGAAGGCGCTGGAAAGCGCGCTGCAAACGTACCTGGATCTCAGCCGTCCCTATCTTGGCAAATCCAGCATGATCATCTGGCCGGAATCCGCGATTTCAGATATTGAGTCCGATCAGCAGGGTTTCCTGAGCATGGTGGATAATATTTACCGTTCTCACGGGACTCAACTGGTCACCGGGATTATCGATGCGCGCCGCAACGAAGAAGGCATGAAGGTGTACAACAGCGCCATTGTGCTGGGCGGTAAACAAACTTATCGTTACCCGGACGACAACCGTTTCAATAAACACCATCTGGTACCCTTTGGTGAATTTGTTCCTCTGGAAAGGCTGCTACGCCCTCTCGCGCCGTTCTTCGATTTGCCAATGTCGGGCCTGACCAGCGGCGATTATGTGCAGAAACCGTTGTTTGTCAGCGGACTCAATCTGACCACTGCCATTTGTTATGAAGTGGTCTTCGGTGAACAGGTGCGCGACAACCTGCGGCCGGACACCAATTTCCTGCTGACCATTTCCAACGATGCCTGGTTCGGCCACTCGATTGGCCCGTGGCAGCATTTCCAGATGGCGCGTATGCGTTCGCTGGAATTAGGCCGCCCGTTGCTGCGAAGCACCAACAACGGCATTACCGCCGTAGTGAATGCTCAGGGCGATGTGACCGCCCAAATTCCGCAGTTTACCCGTCAGGTTCTGAACGTGAACGTCACGCCGACAACCGGTATGACGCCGTATGCGCGCGTTGGCTGGTGGCCGGTGTGGATAGTAACGCTCATCATGGCTGTCGCGGCACTGTGGCTGGGTCGTCGCAAAAACTGAATTTTCGTATTTTCTCTTTAAATCAGGCGTCTTCGGGCGCCTGAACTGTTTTGTCGCATCTTCTTTTTAGCCCCCGTAATCTTTCCCCCCCTTTACCTGCTGCCGTTTGTTATAAACCCGGCATTAAGCGCTGATTATCTGACCGCTGATGAAGTTAAATCAGGCTTTCTGGCATGACTCTTGCTACATCTAATTGAAAGATATCTGATTAGTTACTTTTTATGACGTCGTGCATCATTTTGGAACAAAAAGGCTATTCCTCATGCACCTTCTAAGTGCATAGCCCGTTAATTGCTTTTAATTGGTGCGTGTCTCGTCTCAAAAAAGAAACAATGTGGTTTCATAAAATTCACATTCAGTTATTTTCTAGCTTCATATGACGAGGCATTAGCACTTTCTGATCCGTGATTTGGATCCCTAATGACAGCAAGGAGTTGGACATGCAATTGCGCAAATTGGCGTTATCCGTAGTGTTGGCAAGCGTTGCCGTAAGCAGCTTTGCTCACGCAGAAGAACTGACCGGCACCCTGAAAAAAATCAAAGACAATGGCGTTATCGTGGTAGGTCACCGCGAATCCTCAGTGCCATTCTCTTACTACAATAACGAACAGAAAGTCGTAGGTTATTCACAGGACTATTCCGACGCCATCGTTGACGCGGTTAAGAAAAAACTGAACCTGCCAAACCTGCAGGTCAAAATGATGCCAATCACCTCGCAGAACCGTATTCCGTTGCTGCAAAACGGCACCTATGATTTTGAGTGTGGTTCTACCACCAACAACCTCGAGCGCCAGCAGCAAGCCGCTTTCTCCGACACCATCTTTGTTATCGGCACCCGTCTGTTAGTGAAGAAAGGGTCGGAGATTAAAGACTTCGCTGATCTGAAAGGCAAAACCGTTGTGGTGACTTCCGGGACAACCTCTGAAGTGCTGCTTAATAAGCTGAACGAAGAGAAAAAACTGGATCTGCGCATCATCAGCGCGAAAGACCACGGTGACTCGTTCCGTACTCTGGAAACCGGTCGTGCCGTTGCCTTCATGATGGATGATGCCCTGTTAGCCGGTGAACGTGCGAAAGCCAAAAAACCAGACAACTGGGAAATCATCGGAACTCCACAGTCCAAAGAAGCATATGGCTGCATGATGCGTAAAGATGATGCCGACTTCAAAAAACTGGTCGATGACACCATCGTGAAAGCACAGACTTCCGGTGAGGCGACTAAGTGGTTTGAAACCTGGTTCAAAAAACCGATTCCTCCGAAGAATCTGAACATGAACTTTGAACTGTCTGACGACATGAAAGCCCTGTTCAAAGCGCCAAACGATAAAGCACTGTAAGAAATACCAGACAGACGGGTATAACCAAGAGAAGTGTAATTAAAGAATAAGGCTGGACCACCAGCCTGTGATGATGCAGACCGGATGCGGGGTGGTCGTTCCCCACCCCGCATATCCTCCCAGTCATTTTTCACGCGGACCACGTCATCACTCAGATGGGTAGTTCATTACCCGGTTTACGGAGTTTTTATGTCAATAGATTGGAACTGGGGCATATTTTTGCAACAAGCCCCCTTTGGGAATACCACCTACCTGGGCTGGATTTGGAATGGATTTCAGGTCACTGTCGCACTGTCGGTTTGCGCCTGGATTATCGCGTTCTTCGTCGGTTCACTTTTCGGGATACTGCGTACCGTTCCCAACCGGATCCTTTCCGGTATCGGCACCTGTTACGTTGAACTCTTCCGTAACGTGCCACTCATTGTGCAATTCTTTATCTGGTATCTGGTTGTGCCTGAACTGCTGCCCGAAAATATCGGTATGTGGTTTAAATCAGAGCTGGCGCCAAATGTGCAATTCTTCTCCTCGTCAGTAATCTGTCTCGGTCTGTTCACCGCTGCCCGCGTATGCGAGCAGGTGCGTGCGGCCATTCAGTCACTGCCAAGCGGCCAGCGTAATGCCGGTCTGGCAATGGGCCTGACGCTGCCTCAGACCTATCGTTATGTTCTGTTGCCCAACGCGTACCGCGTGATCGTGCCACCGATGACATCCGAAATGGTTAACCTGGTGAAAAACTCGGCTATTGCCTCCACCATCGGCCTGGTCGATATGGCGGCGCAAGCCGGCAAGCTGCTTGATTACTCCGCACATGCGTATGAATCATTTACTGCGATTACCGTTGCCTACGTCTTTATCAATGCCATCATCATGTTCCTGATGCATTTTGTAGAACGTAAAGTCCGCCTGCCGGGCAACATGGGGGGTAAATAAGAATGCATGAATTTGACTGGAGTTCTATCGGTCCCGGCCTGCCGTACTTGTGGCAGGGCATGGTCGTCACCCTGAAAATCACCTCGCTGGCGATTGTTGTCGGTATCCTCTGGGGTACGCTGCTGGCGGTCATGCGTTTATCGTCTTTCAAACCGGTCAGCTGGTTTGCCTCGGCTTATGTCAACCTGTTCCGCGCCGTGCCGCTGGTGATGGTGTTGTTGTGGTTCTATCTGATTGTGCCCGGCTTCCTGCAAAAAGTGCTCGGTTTATCCCCTAAAACGGATATCCGCCTGATTTCTGCGATGGTGGCGTTCGCCTTGTTTGAAGCAGCCTACTATTCCGAAATCATTCGCGCAGGGATTATCAGTATTGCCCGCGGGCAATCTTCCGCCGCGCTGGCGCTGGGCATGACCCAATGGCAGTCCATGCAACTGGTGATTTTGCCGCAGGCGTTCCGCGCGATGGTGCCGCTGCTGCTGACGCAGGCGATTGTCTTATTCCAGGATACCTCGCTCGTGTATGTTCTGGGCCTCGCCGACTTCTTCCGCAGCGCATCCAACATTGGCGACCGCGACGGTACGCTGGTTGAGATGGTGCTGTTTGCAGGACTTATTTACTTTGTTATCAGCCTTTGTGCTTCCTTGCTGGTGCGTTATTTGAAGAAAAGGACCGTTTCATGATTTCACTGAAGAATGTTTCTAAATGGTACGGGCACTTTCAGGTGCTGACCGGGTGCAGCACCGAAGTTAAAAAAGGTGAAGTTGTGGTGGTTTGCGGGCCTTCCGGGTCGGGTAAATCGACGCTGATCAAAACCGTTAACGGACTTGAGCCGATTCAGAAAGGTGAAATCCTGGTTAACGGCACGCCGGTCAATGACAAAAAAACCAATCTGGCTCAGTTGCGTGCGAAAGTTGGCATGGTGTTCCAGCATTTTGAGCTGTTCCCGCATTTGTCGATCATCGACAACCTGACGCTTGCTCAGGTAAAAGTGCTGAAACGCGATAAAGCAGCTTCGAAAGAAAAAGGCCTGAAACTGCTGGATCGCGTGGGCTTATCTGCTCACGCCAACAAATTCCCCGGTCAGCTTTCCGGCGGGCAACAGCAGCGTGTCGCTATCGCCCGCGCATTATGTATGGATCCTATTGCCATGCTGTTTGATGAACCGACCTCAGCGCTTGATCCGGAAATGATCAACGAAGTGCTGGACGTAATGGTTGAGCTGGCAAATGAAGGCATGACAATGATGGTGGTCACCCACGAAATGGGCTTTGCACGTAAAGTGGCGAACCGCGTGATTTTCATGGATGAAGGTAAAATTGTTGAAGACCGTAATAAAGACGACTTCTTCAATAATCCGGAATCTGATCGTGCCCGCGATTTCCTGGCGAAAATTCTGCACTAAAACCTGAATTGCCTGCTTCCGGATCAGACCGGAAGCAGGCAATTAAACATCACGGTTCAAACGGGCGACGGCTGAATTCGGTATTTCCACATTTAGGACATCGGCTCAGAATCTCTGGCGTGTATACCGCCAGATGGAAATGACAGTTTTCACAGACCAGATTCCCGAGCCCCACCACTTCCCCGCTGTGATAGATGCCATGATGGCTGACGTCTTTAAACACTTCTTTCCATTCCAGCTGCGTTTTGTCGGTCATATCGGCCAGTTCTTTCCACAGGCTTTCTTTAATCACACGCAAAAACACGCTGTCAGTTCCGTCGTCTTCTGCCACCGCACGCTGACTCTCGCCGTAACTGCGCGCGAACTCATGCAGGTCGCGCCTGACGGCAGAGGTTAACTGTTCAATCTGAATTTCTGACAACTTGCCTTCATTTTGCAGACGGACACGGGCATCCTGCACCAGTGCGCTGATATCACGTTCGCCATTTTTTAACCGCTCAGTCAGCGAAGACACTAACTGGCGGTAAGATTGCGTAATATTGCTCATAACTTCCTCTCCTTGAACTGACATGACCGTTTGCCCGGCGGGAGCGTATTGTCTTTATTTTAGACGTAAATCCCTGATACGGCGCGCAGATTATCCCGGGCTAACTCGCAGATTATGAATAATGCGTCAGAAGAAGGCAGAAATCCCCGTTAGCCCTTCAGCGGGTGTTGTTGCACCCTCCGCTTATCGGCTATGCTATGCGGATCTTTTGATTAAAACTTTTTGAGCTACAGGCGTAGCTGTTTTCACTCACAGGACCACCGGCCGCCATGCAAGAGCAATACCGTCCAGAAGACATTGAGTCACACGTTCAGCTTCACTGGCAAGAGAAGCAAACCTTCAAAGTTACCGAACAGCCTGGTAAGGAGAAATATTATTGTCTCTCCATGTTGCCTTATCCGTCAGGTCGCCTCCACATGGGACACGTGCGCAACTACACCATTGGTGACGTGATTTCCCGTTATCAGCGTATGCTCGGCAAAAACGTTCTGCAGCCAATTGGCTGGGATGCTTTCGGCCTGCCTGCTGAAGGTGCTGCGGTAAAAAACAACACTGCGCCTGCGCCGTGGACTTACGGAAACATCGAATATATGAAGAACCAGCTGAAACTGCTGGGCTTCGGCTATGACTGGGATCGCGAAATCGCGACCTGCAAACCGGATTACTACCGTTGGGAACAATGGTTCTTCACCAAGCTGTACGAAAAAGGCATGGTTTATAAGAAGACTTCGGCAGTGAACTGGTGCCCGCATGATCTGACCGTTCTGGCGAACGAACAGGTTATCGACGGCTGCTGCTGGCGTTGTGATACCAAAGTAGAACGCAAAGAAATTCCACAATGGTTCATCAAAATCACCGATTACGCCGATCAGCTGCTTAACGATCTGGATACGCTGGAAAGCTGGCCTGAGCAGGTCAAAACCATGCAGCGTAACTGGATTGGCCGTTCCGAAGGCGTGGAAATCACTTTTGACGTGGCAGACAGCGACGAAAAAGTAACGGTGTACACTACCCGCCCTGACACCTTTATGGGTGCGACCTATGTGGCTGTCGCCGCCGGTCATCCGCTGGCGCAGCTGGGTGCGCAAAATAATCCTACACTGAACGATTTCATCGACGAATGCCGTAACACCAAAGTTGCCGAAGCAGAAATGGCAACGATGGAGAAAAAAGGCATGGCAACCGGTCTGTTTGCTGTTCATCCGCTGTCTGGTGAAAAACTGCCAATCTGGGTCGCTAACTTCGTTCTGATGGAATACGGTACCGGCGCGGTCATGGCCGTTCCAGGTCACGACCAGCGTGACTGGGAATTCGCCACTAAATATAACCTGCAGATCAAACCGGTTATCCTGAACGTTGATGGCAGCCATCCTGAAGTCACCGCAGAAGCGATGACCGAGAAAGGTACGCTGTTTAATTCCGGCGAATTCGATGGTCTGAATCACGAAGAAGGCTTCAACGCTATTGCCGACAAACTGGTTGCTCAGGGTGTTGGTCAGCGAAAAGTTAACTACCGTCTGCGTGACTGGGGTGTTTCCCGTCAGCGTTACTGGGGTGCGCCAATCCCGATGATCACACTGGAAGACGGTACCGTTATTCCTACGCCAGAAGATCAGCTGCCGGTTATCCTGCCGGAAGACGTCGTGATGGATGGGATCACCAGCCCGATCAAAGCCGATCCTGAGTGGGCGAAAACCACTGTGAATGGCATTCCTGGTCTGCGTGAAACCGACACCTTCGATACCTTCATGGAATCTTCCTGGTATTACGCGCGTTATACCTGCCCGCAATATGACGAAGGTATGCTGGATCCGGCTGCGGCCAATTACTGGCTGCCGGTTGATCAGTATGTCGGTGGTATCGAACACGCCATCATGCACCTGATGTATTTCCGCTTCTTCCACAAACTGATGCGTGACGCAGGTCTGGTCGATTCCGACGAACCGGCAAAACGCCTGCTGTGTCAGGGTATGGTGCTGGCTGACGCCTTCTACCACACCGGCAGCAACGGCGAACGTATCTGGGTTTCCCCGACAGATGCCACGGTTGAGCGTGACGAAAAAGGCCGTATTACTAAAGCGACCGATCCGCAAGGTCGCGAGCTGGTTTACGCCGGCATGAGCAAGATGTCCAAGTCCAAAAACAACGGCATCGACCCGCAGGTGATGGTAGACAAATACGGCGCAGACACCGTGCGTCTGTTTATGATGTTCGCTTCTCCGGCAGAAATGACGCTGGAATGGCAGGAGTCTGGCGTTGAAGGCGCAAACCGCTTCCTGAAGCGCGTCTGGAAACTGGCCTACGAACATTCAGAAAAAGGCCTGACCGTTGCCCTTGATGCGGCTTCCCTGAACGAAGCGCAAAAAGATCTGCGTCGTGACCTGCATAAAACTATCGCCAAAGTCACCGACGATATTGGCCGTCGTCAGACCTTCAACACCGCAATCGCCGCGGTGATGGAGCTGATGAACAAGCTGGGCCGCGCACCTCAGGAAACTGAACAGGATCGCGCACTGCTGCAGGAAGCTCTGCTGGCCGTTGTCCGCATGCTTTATCCGTTTACTCCGCACGTTTGCTTCAGCCTCTGGCAGGCGCTGAACGGTGAAGGTGATGTGGATACCGCGCCGTGGCCAAAGGCTGATGAACAGGCCATGGTGGAAGATTCCAAACTGGTCGTTGTGCAGGTGAATGGTAAAGTACGTGCTAAAATCACCGTAGCCGCTGATGCTACCGAGCAACAAGTGCGCGAGCGTGCGGCAGAAGAACATTTGGTCGCAAAATATCTGGATGGGGTTACGGTCCGTAAAGTAATCTACGTCCCGGGCAAACTGCTTAACCTGGTTGTAGGTTGAGTCAAGGAGGATCTGTGCGACATCCTATAATGACGCTGCTGCTGGCCGCAGCAGTGCTGGTGACAGCAGGCTGTGGTTTCCACTTACGTGGAAAAACCAACGTTCCGGACGAACTGAGAACCATCGTTCTGGACAGTGGTGACCCGTATGGTCCGTTGACGCGTGATATCCGATCTCAGTTGCGTCTGAGCAACGTGACCATCGTTGATGATCCAACCAAAGAACAGCGTAAGGGCATCCCTTCGCTGCGCATTGGTGCAGAATCGACAGGCAGAAGTACTGCGTCAATCTTCCAGGACGGTAAAACGGCTGAGTACCAGATGCAACTGGACGTCAATGCAACGGTCCTGATGCCGGGCAAAGACTTGTATCCGATCCATGTGAGAGTGTTCCGTTCCTTCTTTGACAACCCGTTAACGGCGCTGGCGAAAGATAACGAGCAGGACATTATTTTGGAAGAGATGCGCCAGCAGGCGGCTCAGCAGCTGATTCGTAAGTTACTGGCGGTTCATGCGTCAGAACTGCGTAAAGCCGATGAAGTGAATGGTCAGGTAGAAGTGATTTCAACCCGGTCATCTGCCAGCAAGTCGTATGATACCTCTGAAGTATCGACCCCGGCTCCGGCCAGCACTTCCGCAAAATGATCCGAATTTACCCGGAACAACTTGCCGCGCAGCTTCGTGAGGGGCTGCGCGCCTGTTATCTGCTATGTGGTAACGATCCTCTGCTTTTGCAGGAGAGTCAGGACAGTATCCGTAAAACGGCTCAGCTTTCTGATTTTCAGGAACACTACACTTTTGCCCTCGACACCCACACCGAATGGGAGTCAATTTTCAGTATCTGTCAGGCGCTGAGCCTGTTCGCCAGCCGTCAGACCCTGATGCTGATCCTGCCTGATAATGGCCCGACTGCGCCGATGGCAGAACAATTACTCAAGCTGACTACCCTTTTGCATGACGACATCTTACTGTTGCTGCGCGGAACCAAACTGACCAAAGCGCAGGAAAACAGCGCATGGTTTAAAGCGCTGAGTGATAAAGGCGTGTTTGTCAGCTGTCAGACGCCGGAACAGGCGCAGCTTCCCCGCTGGGTCACCCGCCGCGCTCAGGCGTTATCGCTTGAACTGGATGAACCGGCAAACCAGCTTTTATGTTATTGCTATGAAGGCAATCTGCTGGCGTTAGCTCAGTCCCTCGAGCGGCTTTCCCTGCTTTATCCTGACGGAAAACTCACGCTGCCACGCGTTGAAACGGCCGTCAACGACGCCGCGCACTTTACGCCCTATCACTGGCTCGACGCACTGCTGGCAGGCAAAAGCAAACGTGCCTGGCACATCTTGCGTCAGCTACAGCAGGAAGACAGCGAACCGGTTATTTTGCTGCGAACCGTGCAACGCGAACTTCTGATGTTGCTTAACCTGAAGCGTAAAATGGATTCGACGCCATTGCGCACGCTCTTTGATCAGCAAAAGGTCTGGCAAAACCGCCGGACGCTGGTGACGCAGGCGTTACAACGTTTATCACTCGAACATCTGACGCAGGCTGTCCGTTTGCTGACTCAAATGGAAATCACCCTGAAACAGGATTATGGTCAGTCTGTCTGGTCAGAACTGGAAAGCCTTTCCATGTTATTGTGTGGAAAACCCCTGCCTGTTGATTACGTGGGTTCGGGTTCGTATTGAAGCAGGACACAAGTATGTCACTCACCACCTCACATTCTTCCTCACGCCCGGCACCCTTACTGGCTTTCTTCGGCGGAACCTTCGACCCGATTCATTACGGGCACCTGAAGCCCGTGACCAACCTGGCCGGACAGGCCGGATTTGATCAGGTCATTTTGTTGCCTAACAACGTGCCGCCTCATCGCCCGCAACCGGAAGCCAGCTCGCAACAGCGTCTGCACATGGTTGAACTGGCTGTTGCGGGTAACCCGTTGTTTTCCGTGGACTCACGTGAGCTGAATGTCGATACGCCGTCCTACACCATTGAGACACTTGCAACGTTACGTAAAGAACATGGCGATGATTGCCCGCTGGCGTTTATCATTGGCCAGGATTCATTGCTGACCTTGCACAAGTGGCACCGCTGGGAATCGCTGCTCGATTTTTGTCATCTGGTGGTGATGGCGCGTCCGGGATATCAGGAACAGCTCGATACGCCGGCGCTCCAGCGCTGGTACGACGCACACCGGGTGGTCGATGCGGAGAAACTCAAACAGAAACCCGCCGGATTCATTTATCAGGCCAATACACCGCTGATAGATATTTCAGCAACGGAAATCCGTGAACGGCGTCATGCGGGGCTTGATTGCTCAGATTTGCTGCCATCTGCCGTTGAGCGCTATATAGAATCACAGGGCTTGTACCGCGAGTAGCTAACGCGTGGTATACTGCGCCGCTTAATTTCGGCTCTCGATAACGCTGCGTGATTAACCAATACAATGTATTGATTGTTAAACGTTTTCAGTTGTTTTCCTGATAACCGCTATGTGTATCCATCATGAGACAGGCGTTTGCTTCGGTGATTCACCGGCGGCTGTCTTGTGAGGTCAATTGTTTCAAACATCCCCAGGGGGAACCTTTGCAAGGTAAAGCGCTCCAAGATTTTGTTGTCGATAAAGTCGACGACCTGAAAGCACAAGACATCATTGCCATTGATGTTAAAGGTAAATCCAGTATTACTGATTGCATGATTATTTGTACCGGTACATCCAGCCGCCATGTAGTGGCTATCGCCGGACATCTGGTTGAAGAAGTGAAAGCGGCCGGTATGGACGCGATGGGCGTGAAAGGCATCAACGAAGCCGACTGGGTTGTTGTCGATCTGGGCGAAGTCATCGTTCACGTCATGCAGGAAGAAAGCCGTCAGCTTTATGAGCTCGAGAAACTCTGGGGTTAATGCGTGAAACTGCAACTTGTCGCCGTCGGCACAAAAATGCCTGACTGGGTACAAACCGGTTTTAACGATTACCTGCACCGTTTTCCGAAAGATATGCCGTTTGAACTGACTGAAGTTCCGGCAGGGAAACGCGGTAAGAACGCTGATATCAAACGCATTCTTGAAAAAGAAGGCGAACAGATGCTGGCTGCTGTCGGTAAAGGTAATCGCATTGTGACCCTGGATATTCCGGGCACACCGTGGGAAACCCCGCAACTGGCACAACAACTGGAACGCTGGAAACAGGACGGACGAAATGTCAGCCTGTTAATCGGCGGCCCGGAAGGGTTGGCACCGGCCTGTAAAGCCGCAGCGGAACAGAGCTGGTCGCTCTCTCCGTTGACACTTCCTCACCCGCTGGTTCGGGTTCTGGTCGCGGAAAGCCTTTACCGCGCCTGGAGTATTACCACTAATCATCCATACCACCGCGAATAACGGGTGGTGAATGTCAGCAACATGAATTAAGTAGTGGGATGAAAATAGATCGTAACCCTTTTCGCGACTATACGGCTGAATCAGCCCTCTTTGTGCGCCGTGCACTGGTGGCGTTCATCGGCATTCTGCTACTTAGTGGTATCCTGGCTTTCAATTTGTATAACCTGCAGATTGTCCGTTTTCAGGATTATCAGACCCGTTCCAATGATAACCGTATCAAGCTGGTGCCGATTGCGCCAAGCCGCGGCATTATCTATGACCGCAACGGAACCCCGCTGGCGTTAAACCGCACTATTTATCAGCTCGAACTTGTGCCCGAAAAAGTCGATGATCTTCAGGCCACGCTCGAAGGGCTGAAACCTATCGTCGATTTAACCCCGGACGATATCGAGAACTTCAAAAAAGAGCGCCAGCGTTCGCGACGCTTTACGTCTATCGCAGTGAAAACGGCACTGACCGAAGTTCAGGTCGCGCGTTTCTCCGTGAACCAGTTCCATTTCCCCGGCGTTGAAGTCAAAGGCTATCAGCGCCGCTATTATCCGTATGGCTCAGCCCTCACGCATGTTATCGGCTACGTTTCGAAAATTAACGATCGTGACGTTGAGCGTCTGGATAAAGACGGCATTCTGGCAAACTACGCCGCAACGCACGATATTGGCAAACTCGGCATAGAACGCTTTTACGAAGACACGCTTCACGGCAAAACCGGCTATGAAGAAGTGGAAGTTAACAACCGTGGCCGCGTGATCCGTCAGTTGCATGAGGAGCCGCCTCAGGCCGGGAAAGATATTTATCTGACCATCGACCTGCCGCTTCAACAATATATTGAAGTCCTGCTGACCGGCAGCCGCGCCGCCGTGGTGGTCACTGATCCGCGTGATGGTGCAATCCGCGCGCTGGTGTCTAACCCAAGCTATGATCCGAATTTGTTCGTCGACGGGATTTCCAGCAAAGACTACAGTTCGTTGTTAAACGATCCGAACAAACCACTGATCAACCGTACCACGCAAGGCGTTTACCCGCCGGCGTCAACCGTGAAACCGTATATTTCCGTATCAGCGCTGACGACCGGTGTGATCAACAAAAACACCTCTCTGTTCGACCCCGGCTGGTGGCAGTTACCCGGCTCAGACAAGCGCTATCGTGACTGGAAACACTGGGGTCATGGCCGCCTGAATGTGACCAAAGCCCTTGAGGAATCCGCGGATACCTTCTTCTACCAGGTTGCGTACGATATGGGGATTGACCGTCTTTCTGAATGGATGGGGAAATTCGGCTATGGTCAGTACAGCGGTATCGACTTATCCGAAGAGCGCAGCGGCAATATGCCAAACCGCGACTGGAAATTTAAACGCTTTAAAAAACCGTGGTATCAGGGTGACACTATTCCTGTCGGTATAGGCCAGGGTTACTGGACCGCAACGCCGGTGCAAATCATGAAAGCCATGACCACGCTGATTAATGACGGCAATGTCAAAACGCCGCACCTGTTGCTGAGCACGAAAGTGGATGGCAAGCAGGTGCCGTATCAGCAGCAGGAAACCACGCAGATTGGCGATATCCATTCCGGCTATTGGGAAATTGCGAAAGACGGGATGTATGGTGTTGCCAACCGTCCGAACGGCACGGCCCGTAAATATTTCGCCGACGCGCCATACAAAGCGGCCGCAAAATCCGGGACAGCACAAGTTTACGGTTTGAAAGCCAATGAAATCTATAATGCGCATAAGATTGCTGAACATCTGCGTGACCACAAACTGATGACCTCTTTCGCGCCGTATGACAAACCAACCGTCGCCGTTGCTGTAGTGCTGGAAAACGGTGGTGCGGGCCCGGCGGTAGGGACAATTTCGCGGCAGATACTCGACCATATTTTACTGGGCGATAACACGACACAACTGCCGGCTGACGCACCCGCGCCACCGGGAACTGAAGGTGATTAACCGGCAATGACTGAGAACCAACAAAAAAGATCATTGTGGTCGAAAATGCACATCGACCTGACCATGTTGCTGATCATACTTGCGCTGCTGACGTACAGTGCGTTCGTGATGTGGAGCGCCAGCGGTCAGGACATGGGCATGATGGAACGTAAAATCGGCCAGATCCTGATGGGTCTGGTGATTATGCTGGTGATGGCACAAATCCCCCCGCGCGTTTATGAAAGCTGGGCACCTTATCTCTATATATTCTGCGTTTTCCTGCTGGTGCTGGTCGATGCATTTGGCAGTATCAGTAAAGGCGCGCAACGCTGGCTGGATTTAGGGATTATAAAATTCCAGCCGTCAGAGCTGGCGAAAATAGCCGTTCCGCTGATGGTCGCCCGCTTTATCAACCGCGACGTTTGCCCGCCGTCGTTGAAAAATACGGCGATTGCGCTGGCGCTGATTTTCATCCCTACCCTGCTGGTTGCTGCGCAGCCGGATCTGGGGACGTCAATTCTGATTGCCGCATCCGGCCTGTTTGTCCTGTTCCTGTCGGGCATGAGCTGGAAACTGATTGCGGTCGCCGCCATTCTGGTCGCCGCCTTTATTCCGATATTGTGGTTCTTCCTGATGCACGATTATCAGCGAGACCGCGTCATGATGCTGCTTGATCCGGAGAGCGATCCGCTCGGGGCGGGCTATCATATTATTCAGTCGAAGATTGCGATTGGCTCCGGCGGTCTCTCCGGCAAAGGCTGGTTGCACGGAACGCAGTCACAGCTGGAATTTTTGCCAGAGCGTCATACCGACTTTATCTTTGCCGTACTGGCCGAAGAACTGGGCCTTATCGGCGTGCTGGTTCTGCTCGGGCTTTACCTGTGCCTTATCATGCGCGGGCTGGTGATCGCGGCCAATGCACAGACCACATTTGGGCGCGTAATGTCCGGTGGTTTGATGTTGATTCTGTTCGTTTATGTGTTTGTTAACATCGGTATGGTCAGTGGTATTGTCCCGGTAGTTGGGGTACCTTTGCCTCTGGTCAGCTATGGCGGGTCGGCACTCATCGTGCTAATGGCAGGGTTTGGTATCGTCATGTCGATACATACTCATCGAAAAATGTTGTCAAAAAATTTATAGAGGTGAGCAATGCGTAAGGAGTGGCTTGGAGCTGTCATTATCGGTTTGCTGTTAAGTGGCTGCGCCACTGATGATACTCAGCAACAACAACCGGCACCGCAACAAGCCTACAACGGCCCTGTGGTGGAAATCGGCGGGGCTGATCCGCGTTACGAACCTTATAATCAGGGCACGATGCAGGATTATACCGTCAACGGTAAAACCTATAAAATCGTCAAAGATCCGTCAAACTTCTCACAAGTCGGTCAGGCAGCCTGGTACGGTCAGGAAAACGGCGGCAATACCACGGCAATTGGTGAAGAATTCGACCCGACAGCCATGACGGCGGCGCATCCTACCCTGCCAATTCCAAGCTATGTGCGCGTTACCAATATGGCAACCGGACGTATGCTGGTGGTGCGTGTAAATGACCGCGGCCCGTATGTTCCGGGCAAAATTATTGATTTGTCTCAGGCTGCGGCAGATCGTCTGAACCTGACTAACAGCACCAAAGTCCGCGTTGATTTCATTAACGTTGCGCCGGACGGTACGATGTCTGGCCCGGGCACCATCGGTACCACTGTGGCCAAGCAATCCTATGCCCTGCCATCGCGCCCGAGCCTGGGTGCCAGCAGCATGGGAACGCCGACGCTGTCCTCAGAACCGGTGAACACTTCTGATGTGCGCCCGATCAGCAACAGTACGCTGAGCAACCCGAACGCAGCACCGCTGACCAATGACGAAGACAGCAGCAACGCAAATGTGCCTGCTGCTACCACAATGTCCGGCAACAGCGGCGGTGGGGGTTTTCTGAGTGCGCCAACGCCATTGCGCGCGGGTGTACTTGAAGGCAGCGAACCTGTCGCGCCGGTGGTAACAGCCAGCGCAGCACCGGTTATCGCGGCCTCTGCCGCGCCGGTTGCCGCCGCACCAGCGCATACTACTGCCATTCCGAGTTCTGGTTATATGGTACAGGTCGGTGCGCTGAGTAATCCTCAGAATGCACAGTTATGGCAGAAAAGCCTGAGCCAGCGCTTCAACGTTCCGGGCAAAGTGCAGGCCAATGGCAGTACTTACCGCGTTCAGCTTGGGCCCTTCAGCACGCGCCAGCAGGCGGTTCAACTGCAACAGCGGCTCGCCAGCGAAGCCCAACAGCAATCTTTTGTCACTGCCAGCATGTAATACCCCTCCGGGGCTCAGGCCCCGGACTTATAAGTCCCTTTTCTTATAAGTAAAAGTCAGTAAGCGCCGGTAATCGAAGATGTCTGACTTATGACTCTTCTGCTATAGTGGCGCACGTTTATCACTTACCTCCACGGATGTTGTTGTCCCGATCATGAAACTTGTAAACACTTCACGTTTAGTCAAAAGCCTCGCATTTGGCACCGTTATCACTTTCAGTGCAGCGTCCGCCTATGCCGACGATGTTAATTTAAAAACAATGATCCCTGGCGTTCCGCAAATTGATGCAGAAGCCTACGTCCTGATCGACTACAACTCCGGCAAAGTTCTGGCGGAAATGAATGCTGATGCGCGCCGTGACCCCGCCAGCCTGACCAAAATGATGACCAGCTATGTCATCGGTCAGTCCATCAAAGCCGGCAAAATCTCTCCGACCGACATCGTCACCGTGGGGCCGGACGCCTGGGCAACCGGTAATCCGGTGTTCAAAGGTTCTTCCCTGATGTTCCTCAAACCCGGCGATCGCGTGCCAGTTTCTGAACTCAACCGCGGCATTATTCTGCAATCAGGCAACGATGCCTGTGTGGCAATGGCCGATCACGTCGCCGGAAGTCAGGATGCGTTCGTTGCCATCATGAACAACTACGTGAACGCGCTGGGCCTGAAAAACACCCATTTCGGTACCGTCCATGGTCTGGATGCCGCCGGTCAGTACAGTTCTGCTCGCGACATGGCGTTGATTGGTCAGGCGCTGATCCGCGATGTACCGGAAGAGTACGCAACCTATAAAGAAAAAGAATTCACCTTCAACAATATCCGCCAGATGAACCGTAACGGCTTGCTGTGGGATAACAGCCTGAACGTTGACGGCATCAAAACCGGCCATACCGATTCCGCGGGTTATAACCTGGTGGCATCCGCAACAGAAGGCCAGATGCGTCTGATTTCTGCTGTCATGGGCGGGCATACTTATAAAGGCCGTGAAGTTGAAAGCAAAAAACTGCTGACCTGGGGCTTCCGTTTCTTCGAAACTGTATCTCCGTTGAAAGCAGGTAAAGAATTCGCCTCTGAGCCAGTCTGGTTTGGTGATACCGATCGCGTTGCGCTGGGCGTTGAGAAAGATGCTTATCTGACCATCCCGCGTGGCCGCATGAAAGATTTGAAAGCCAGCTATGTGCTGAACACACCTGAACTGCACGCGCCATTGCAGAAAAATCAGGTCGTGGGTTCAATCAATTTCCAGCTTGATGGTAAAACCATTGATGAACGTCCGCTGGTCGTGATGAACGAAGTGAAAGAAGGCGGTTTCTTCGGCCGCATCGTCGATTATATCAAGCTGATGTTCCACCACTGGTTTGGCTAAGTTGCCCGCTTGAAAAAGTTTGAAACAATCCCCATATAATCGGTATAGATTATGGCTCCCGCTTCGGCGGGAGTTATACTTTCAGAGATAATACTTAATACGCTGGAGTGCACATGAAAACCAAACTGAACGAACTGCTCGAATTCCCTTGCTCCTTTACCTACAAAGTAATGGGCCTGGCACAACCCGAGCTGGTGGACCAGGTTGTGGAAGTCGTGCAACGCCATGCGCCTGGCGACTACAATCCTCAGGTAAAACCGAGCAGTAAAGGGAATTACCACTCCGTTTCAATTACGATCACCGCCACCCACATCGATCAGGTCGAAACCCTGTATTCTGAGTTGGGTAATATCGAAATTGTCCGCATGGTGCTGTAAGCCCTTTCTGACCGACCCGCGCGAGAGAAATTCTGTCGCGCGTTTCCCTCCTCCTACTGACGATAACTGCCGTGCAATCACATAATCCGCAAGAACGTATCGTACTGCGCCAGCTTGGCCTTCAGCCGTATGAGCCTGTCTCTCTGGCCATGCACCATTTCACTGAGCACCGGAACGCCGACTCGCTGGACGAAATCTGGCTGGTTCAGCATCCGCGCGTCTTCACTCAGGGTCAGGCAGGAAAGGCAGAGCATGTTTTAATGCCCGGCGATATTCCGGTGATCCAAAGCGATCGCGGCGGTCAGGTCACCTATCACGGACCGGGCCAGCAGGTGATGTATGTGATGGTCGATTTGAAACGGAAAAAACTGGGCGTCCGTCAGTTAGTCACGGCTATCGAACAAACCGTAGTGGATACACTGGCGCACTTTTCTATCGATGCCTACCCGCGTGCCGATGCGCCCGGCGTTTATGTCGATGGCAAAAAGATTTGTTCCCTCGGCCTGCGCATTCGAAAAGGATGTTCATTGCACGGTCTGGCATTGAATATTGATATGGATCTCGAGCCGTTTCACCGGATTAATCCGTGCGGGTATGCAGGTCTGGAAATGACGCAGGCCAGCCTGGAAAAACCGGGACTGACCGTTGACCAGGTTATGCCGGTTCTGGTGAAATCCTTTAATCATCGTCTTGATTATCAGCAAGTTGATTATCTGCCCTGGCAAATTGAGCAGTACGCGACTTCGCCGCTCTGATTCCTGTGCTTTACCATCAGACTTATCAACGTTTTAGCAGTTTTACTTCGCATTCTGGTTTACTATCACCCGCTGAACTTCTTAGCATTTTATCGCTTACGGATAAGCATACTTCCCGGCTAATAACCGGGACAGTCCTTCACACTGCCGGGAAATATTTATGGATGATAACGATATTAGTGCCAGCCTGAATAAGCTTCATAACCTTGATCTCAATTTGCTCACCGTTTTCGAAGCGGTATATCTGCATAAAGGCATTGTTCACGCCGCTAAAGCGCTGAACCTGACGCCTTCTTCAGTCAGCCAGTCCATTCAGAAATTACGCAATACCTTTCCCGATCCGCTGTTTATCCGTAACGGACAAGGTATCAGCCCGACGGCGTATGCCATTAATTTGCATCAGCACATCAGTCAGGGTTTGAGTTCGATTCTCACCGGTCTGGACTTTACGCACGATAACGACAAATCCCGCGTACTGACCATCAGTTGTTACCCGTATGTCGCACTACAAACGTTTCCGCTGATCCTCAAAGAGCTGATGAAAATCAACAGCAACTACACGCTGAAACACCTGCCGCTCAGCGATCCGGAAGATACGCTGATCCAACATCGTGCGGATTTAGTGATTGATACCAGCCCGCTGTTTAACAAGTCACTGAAAGGCATCCGGCTGATGTCAGATACCGCGGTATTTGTGTGCAGAAAGAATCACCCGACGCTGGATAAAACCATTACGCTCCAACAGGCTCTGGCCATGCCGCAGACCACCGTGGTGACAAACGCCAGCGATCTCAAGCGTATACAATTTGAAATCAGCGGTTTCCTGCCAGATCGCCCTATAGTGTTTACCAGTTATAACGCAATAAACTCTCTCTCGATGGTTTCCAACACCGATTTGCTGGGGATATTGCCGAGAAAAATGGTCGAACTGCTGCAAAAAAGTTTTCCGGTCGATATCCTCGAATCGGATATTCCAGCGGTGTCATTTGATATCATCATGTATTACAACAAAACGGCAAAAAGCGATAAAACGCTGAGCATGATTATTGATGCGATCAAACTGGCTTTCTCACAGGATGAATCGCTGACGTCTTCCGGCTAAATTTTCGGAATCGGCGAAAATATTTACACACCATTAACACCAGAAGAAGATCACGAGAGTCGCACTTAAAAAATTATATATATCAAAAAATTAAGTGATAAATAAGAATAGTTTTTTAAGGAAAAAATCTTCTTCAGGTTAAAAAAATGCAGCGTTTAGCACTTCAGGCTATGTGTAAAGGCTGAATCCGGTGATGCTTCAATGATATAATTTCCGCATTATTTCTACTTTTTTTGATGAATCAGCCAGTTCATTGAATGTCCTGAAAAAACTCGAGTTACGAGAGACGAACCTGGAAGCTGCAAGATTATGAGTAAACCGATTCAGATGGAACGCGGCGTCAAATACCGCGATGCAGATAAGATGGCGTTAATCCCGGTGAAAACCGTGGTCAGTGACCGGCAGGAAATGTTACGTAAGCCGGCATGGATGAAAATCAAGTTGCCTGCGGACTCAACGAAAATTCAGGGCATTAAATCCGCACTGCGCAAGAATGGCCTTCACTCCGTTTGTGAAGAGGCCGCATGCCCAAACCTTTCAGAGTGCTTTAACCACGGCACCGCGACCTTCATGATCCTCGGCGCAATTTGTACCCGCCGCTGCCCGTTCTGCGACGTGGCACACGGTCGTCCAACCGCGCCGGATACCAATGAGCCGGAAAAACTGGCACAAACCATCGCGGATATGGGATTGCGTTATGTCGTGATCACCTCGGTTGACCGTGATGATTTACGTGACGGCGGCGCGCAGCACTTTGCCGACTGTATCACGGCGATCCGCGCTAAAAACCCGACCATCAAAATCGAGACACTGGTACCCGATTTCCGTGGCCGTATGGATCGCGCTCTGGATATTCTCAACGCCAGCCCGCCGGATGTGTTTAACCACAACCTGGAAAACGTGCCGCGCGTTTACCGTCAGGTTCGTCCGGGCGCTAACTACGAATGGTCACTGACGCTGCTCCAACGTTTCAAAGAAGCGCATCCGGAAATCCCAACCAAATCAGGCCTGATGGTCGGTTTGGGTGAGACAAACGAAGAAATCATCGAAGTGATGCGTGACCTGCGCCGCCACGGCGTCACCATGCTGACGCTGGGTCAGTATCTGCAACCCAGCCGTCATCACCTGCCGGTGCAGCGTTACGTCAGCCCGGAAGAGTTTGACCAGATGAAAGAAGCGGCAATGGAAATGGGCTTCACGCACGCCGCCTGTGGCCCGTTCGTGCGTTCGTCTTATCACGCCGATCTGCAAGCCAAAGGGTTAGAAGTGAAGTAATATCTCGTTACTTCTTGATGCCCAAAACGCAAAAAAGGTTGTTCATAAGAACAACCTTTTTTAATGCCCGAAATTTGTAACCGGAATTAATTCCGTAAAAACTCAGTCTTTGTGTTCGACACGCTCGGCTGGTTTTTCTTCGGCAGTGGTTTTTTCAGCAGGCGCCGGATCATCATTCATGGCTTTCTTGAAGCCACGCAGTGCTGCACCCAGATCACCGCCCAGAGAACGCAGTTTGCTGGTACCGAACAACAGAACGATCAGCACGCCGACCACCAACAATTTAGTAATACTTAGACCTTCCATACATACCTTCTTTACACTGAGTGCTGGAATACAGCAGTGACAATTTGCCGTTATTAACGGCCATTCGCGACGTTAATACAACCCGAAAATGTAACAGAACGGATCCAGAACTGTGCGCATTGTGACCAGAGTAAGCTATTATGAGCTTGAATAGCACGCTCATAAAGTCTTTCAGTTTTTAAAATCTGTAAAACACCTTCAAATTTGATTTCGACCAGATTATTAACCCGGGTTAACTGACCCTGTAATGAGAACCGATGCCGAAAAAGCTTCATACGACTCTGGTTAACGATACTCATCATTCCGGAATACGTTTTGCCAAAAGGACTTATTTGCCCCGCATCGTCGGGCTGGGAACGGGCAGTTTTTGTGTCGGCTCGGTGATGATTGAGCACACAACGCCCGTCTGGCTCTGGCTGTTGCTGTTTTTAAACGGATTCATCTGGCCGCACATTGCCTACTGGAAAGCAAAGCGTTCGGCAAGCCCGTTTAACAGTGAAATCAATAACCTGAAAGCCGACGCCATTTTCGGCGGCATATGGATTGCAATGATGGGCTTCAACGCCCTGCCCTCTGCCACCATATTTGCCATGATGGGCATGAATAATATCTCCGCAGGCGGCCAGCGGTTATTCTTCCGGTGCGTTATCGCGCAAATCACGGTTGCCATTGCGCTACTGCTTGTCGCCGATATCCCCTTCATGCCCGAAACCACGCCGTTCCAGCTTTATCTCTGCCTGCCAATGATCATGATTTACCCGATTTTTCTCGGCAACGTCACCTACCGCACATCCCGAAAACTGGCCGAACATAAACAGGCCATCATGCAAATCAGTGTGCGCGACGGACTGACCGGGCTGTACAACCGTCGCCACTGGGAATCGCTGCTTAACACCGAGCTGGAAAGCTTCCGCCGCTACCGGCATAAAACCACGCTGGTGCTGATCGACATCGATCACTTTAAGGCCATCAACGACAATTACGGGCACAGCGTCGGTGATCAGGCCATTATTCTGCTGGCGCAGGACCTACAGCATACGATGCGCGCCGCCGATATTATCGGCCGGTTTGGGGGTGATGAGTTCGCCGCTATTTTGCCGCACAGCACGGAGCTACAGGCCCGGCGCGCGATAGAACGTTTGCAAAGCCGGCTGGATAACAGCCTGTTTCCGCAACATCCTGACCTGAGAATCCACATCAGCGCGGGTATTGCTGAATGTGATGACGTTCAGGAAACCGCGACACACTGGCTGAATGCCGCTGACCACGCATTGTATGAAGCCAAAAAAAACGGGCGGAACCGGGTGGAAACGGCAAGTTAATCTTGCCCGGTTCCCGGTTTCAGCCCGCATGGTTTTCCTGCTGTAAACGTCAAATAAAGCGACTGAGAAACGCCTGCGTACGCGGATGCTGCGGATTGACCAGCACTTCATCCGCAGCACCCTGCTCGACCACATAACCGCGATCCATAAAGACCACCCGGTCAGCCGCTTCTTTTGCAAACCCAATCTCATGCGTGACCACAATCATGGTCAGTCCTTGCTGCGCCAGATCACGCATCGTCGCCAGCACTTCACCCACCAGTTCAGGGTCGAGCGCCGATGTCGGCTCATCAAACAACATCAGTTTCGGTTTCACCGCCAGCGCGCGGGCAATCGCTACTCGTTGCTGCTGACCACCGGAAAGATGACGCGGATAAGCATCGGCTTTGTCGCTCAGCCCGACTTTCTGCAACAACTCACGGGCATATTTTTCGGCCTCATGGCGGCTCTCCTTATGCACACCGACCGGCGCTTCAATAATATTTTGCAAAACGGTCATGTGCGGATACAGGTTAAATTGCTGGAATACCATCCCGATATCACGGCGCTGGCGCGCAATCGCCCGTTCGGATAATTTATGCAACCTGTCGCCACGCAGCTCGTAACCGATTTGCTCGCCACCCACCATGATTGAGCCACGGTCGATATCTTCCAGATGGTTAATACAACGCAGGAACGTGGATTTCCCGGACCCGGAAGGCCCCAAAATCACCACCACCTCGCTGGGTTTGACATCCAGATCAATGCCTTTGAGCACTTCGTTATCGCCATAGCTTTTATGCACATTACGGGCTACAACCAGAGATGCCGTTTCGGATGACTGCGCGTCGGCAGAAAGTTGACTCATAAGTCCTCCTTGCGGGCCAGGCCCGGTGGATTCATAACAGGAACCCCTTTTTCTTCCGCATTTTCCTGACGACGCTTGGCGCTCGCCACCGTGCGACGTGTGCCACGGGAATAATAACGTTCAATCGCCGACTGGCCGAGGTTCAGCACTGAGGTGATCAGCAGATACCAGACCACCGCCACCATCAACATCGGCACCACTTCAAAGGTGCGGTTGTAAATGGTTTGCACCGAGTACAGTAAATCGCCCATTGCGATCACACTGACCAGCGATGTCGCTTTGATCATACTGATCAGCTGGTTACCTGTTGGCGGAATAATCGAACGCATCGCCTGTGGAATGATAATCCGGCGCAGCGCACGGCCACGGCTCATCCCGAAGGCCTGCGCCGTTTCGGCCTGACCATTATCAACCGACAGCAAACCGGCACGAATGATTTCCGCCATATACGCCGCTTCATTCAGCGCCAGACCGGCAATCGCCGCCGTCAGCGGGGTGATCAGATCATTGGTATTCCAGCTCATGTATTCCGGCCCAAACGGGATGCCGATCGCTACGCGGGGGAACAGCGTCGACATGTTGTACCAGAATAAAAGCTGTACCAGCAGCGGTGTGCCACGGAAAAACCATATGTATAAACCGGCCAGTTTGCGCAGCAACAGGCTGTCAGACAAACGGGCGATCGCCAGCATCAGGCCGATGAACACCCCGATCAACATGGACACCACGGTCAGGCCGAGCGTAACGCCCAGGCCTTTGATGATCGTCGCTTCTGTGAACCACTGCGCGACCACATGCCATTCGAAATTCGGGTTATGCGAAACGGCCCAAATCACATCGGCGGCAATCAGCAGCGCGACAATCCACGCAATCCAGCGGCCAATGTTGCGTGGCGCGTGGGAGAATTCAACGTTACGTCGTGGATCCTGCGTATAGTCGTCCTTGACTGCCGGCTTTGAACTATACGTTTTATCAGTCATTTAGGTTGTGCCTTTGCCAGATTGATCCCCGGCGCCTGGATCATGTTGCCTTCCAGACCCCATTTTTTCATGATGATGGCGTAAGTCCCGTTATCGAACAGTTTCTGATATCCCGCCAGAATAGCGTCACGTACAGGAGAATCCTTCGCGACCACCGTTCCCTGGAAAATATCGCCAAAACCGTTGGATTTGCCGGTGCCGGTCAGTTCCAGCTGGCCATTCGCTTTCTCAACGAAATAGGTCAGCGGTGCCTGAGAAGAGAAGAACGCGTCCGAACGGTTAGAACGCACGGCCAGAATCGAGGTGGGCTGGTCAGAGAAAGATTGCACGGTAACCGCCGGTTTACCGTCTTTCACGCACACTTCAGACTGCTTACGGATCACCTGTTCGGCAGATCCGCCCGCCATGACGGCGATGCGTTTACCGCAGGTATCATCCAGAGAATTGATGTTTTCCGGGTTGCCTTTACGCACGCCGAACACCACGAACTCCTTCACAAAATCAATAAAATCATTTTTCGCCTGACGATCCGGGTAATCACCAATCGGGCCGATACCCATCTGATAACGCCCTGCAGCCATTCCGCTGAGGATGCCGGATAAACCGCTTACGGAAGCGTGCTCAATTTTCACACCCAGCACTTCTGCCAGTGCATGCGCCAGATCCGCACTCGCGCCATCCAGACCATTCGCCCCGGTCACGATTTCGTACGGAGGAAACGAGCCGTTGTTCACAGAGGTCATCACACCGGATTTTTGAATATCCGCAGGTAATTTGGCGTGAATTGCCGGATCCATCGTCTGAGCCGGGATCGCCACCGTTTCAGCAGCAAAGGCATTCATGGACGTTACGGAAAGTAATGCAGCGGTCAGTGCAGCAGCCTGACGTAATTGTTTTGCCATCATTTTCTTATTCCTCTGTGTAAAAAGTCGGTCTGTGAGTTTATGAATGTTGTGTATTTATAATGAAAACCTTCCCTGGCTCAGATCGTGTTTAAGTCTTATGAAAAACGAGTTCCCTGGTGAGGCGCTCGGTACGGCTTTATTCACCGGACGGTGCAACCGTTGAGGACCGGCTGCAGTCAGGTTCAGTCATTGCGCAGTTGCGGCAAACCGAAGCGGCGGTTCGCCAGCACAGGCAATACTTTACGGGCATGCGCCAGACGATCTTTGTCCAGCTCAGCAAAAACCAGTGCGGGGGCTTCAGCCGCGCGGGCAATCGCCACGCCCAGCGGATCGACCACCATACTGTTACCGATATTACGTTCACCGCATTCGCCGACAGCGACCATATACGTGGTGTTTTCCAGCGCACGGGCTGTGACCAGCACTTCCCAATGCATTTCTTTCAGCGGACCTTTGACCCACGCAGCCGGCAAGACCAGGACGTCAGCGCCATCAAGTACCAGACGACGCGCCAGCTCAGGGAAACGCACGTCGTAACAGGTCATCAGGCCGACATTAAACCCGGCAACCTCAACCAGTGGTGGTACATCGCTGCCCGGCGTGACGTTTTTAGATTCCTGCGAGGAGAACGCATCGTAAAGATGCAGCTTACGGTATTCTGAAATGATTTCACCATTCCTGATAGAAATCAGTACGTTCCATGCGCGACCATCGGGTGCAGGCGTATGAACGCTCATCATGGTCGTCATCTGATTGCTGCGGCTGGCGGCCACCAGCTGGCTGACGAACGGACCATCCAGCGGTTGTGCGGCTTTCAGAACCAGATCAGGATCAGTGATGTCGCGCGCCAGAATACCTTCCGGCAGCACCAGTAAATCCACGCCTGCTTCCAGAGATTTCGCCATCAGCGAAAGGCAGGTTTCAACGTTGGCTTCCCATTCGCGGGAAACAGCAAACTGACCTAATGCAACTTTCATTTTTACTCTCCCGTCACTTTTGTGTGGCGAACTGAGGGAACAAATCAGCCGGTGTGAGGCGCTGCGCCGTCAGCTTCTGGGCATATAATTCATGTGCAAAATCGTCGATCATTTTTTCATTGGCGGCGAAACCGTTTGCGTTCCAGTCCGCAGGTAAATCAACCACTGTACGACGCAAGTCGTCCAGCAACCACGGTGTGGTATCAGCATATTTTGCGCGTTTATCCATCCAGACCTGATAAGAACGGTCGATGATTTCACTCAACGCCTGCGGCAGCCACGGATGTTCTTCGGCCAGGGCAGGTTTAATCGCCAGCAGGTGAATGCCGGGGATGTAACCCACGCGGTTGAAATAGGCCAGCTCTGCCGCACGGAAATCAGGCTGGAACTGACGGAAACCGGAATCAGGCTTGAAGAAACCGTCAGGCATGAATGGCGTGAATACGGCGTCCAGCCAGCCTTCCTGCAACAGTTCCATCATCGGGCGCTCTTCCGGCACCGCTTCAATGCGCCCTTCGCGACCAAACCCGGCCAGACGATCGACAACCGGATGCGATTCCGTCAGACGTCCAACGTACCAGTTTGCGTCTTCAATACCGACGCCTTCCAGCGCCAGCAGCGTGCGGGTCCAGGTGTTGCCGGAATCCTGCCAGCCGGTCAGGCCAATGCGCTTGCCTGCCAGCTGAGAAAGTTCGGTCAGCGGGCTGTCTTCACGGGTGATGATGCAGCGCTGGCGGAAACCACGCATCAGAAAGTGTGGGATCGCCAGCAGATCAGATTCACCGCGAGCCCGCCCCTGCGCATAACGGCTGAAAGAGACTTCACCCGCGTCATATTTATCACTGGTCGCCAGGTTATCCACCAGCGTTCCCACGCGATCTATCTCGAGATTAAACCCTTCAGGTTTAAGGTCGCCCAACGCCAGCGGCGTAAAATAATCCCAGTCACGAACAGCCAGCCTGATGGTAATCGTCACATCTATCCCCTTAAGTGTCAGCATGGTTGATATGCAGAAAGACAACTGTGCGTTTACAAACCTTATCGGAAACGCACCAAATTCTTTTACGAAGGAGATCATGTTCAGCGTAATGTGATTATTTTATCGCCTCCGTTGGCTAAGTTTGATACTAATGGCATAAATTAATATGTACAATAGAATCTTTGTTACTGAACAAAAGGCAAAAACATGGCAGATAAACCCCTCGAAAAAACGCTGGATGCAGAATGGTTAGCGACACAATTACAGGATCGTTCGATGCGGGGCATTGCAATTGAAACAGCGGCGATGATCCGGTCCGGCGTCATCGAGATCGGAACGCATCTGCCCGCTGTCCGCGAACTGGCACAGGCGCTGGGCGTCAGCCCGGCCACGGTATCTGCCGCCTGGGGTCAGCTCCGTCGCCAAAAAGTGATTGCCGGGCGAGGCCGCAACGGCGTCTGGGTGTGCGGTGACATGCTGTCGCCGCGCCCGGCAAGGTTTGAAAAAATCGGTAACTTTGGCGAGCATATTATTGCGGATCTCGCGCTGTCATCGCCCGATCCGGCGCTTTTGCCTGATTTGCGAGAAGCCATGCAGCACGGCGTTGGCGCAGATAACCTGAATAGCTATCAGCGCGAAGCCATCGCGCCTTCGCTGCTGGAAGCCGCACGTCAGGACTGGCCTTACGACGCACCGGCGTTCATGTCTGCCGACGGCGGATTTGACGGCATGAACCTCACGCTACAAACCCTGCTGATGCAAGGTTCCGTCGTGGCGATTGAAGACCCGACCGCCACGCGTTTGCTCGATATGCTGGATAATCTCGGCGCGCAGGTGATCCCGGTAAAATGCGATGAGTTCGGCCCGACGCCGGAATCTCTGAGTCTGGCGTTGTCCAAAAATCCGTCCGCGTTTATTTACCAGCCGCGCACCCATTCGCACTGCGGTCACGCCATGAATGCGGAGCGTTACGCGGAGCTGGCCGAAATTCTCCGCCACACCAATACGCTGATTATTGAGGATGACGGCATCGGGCAGTTATCCCGCTACGCGCCCGTCAGCATGGGCAGCGTATTGCCGGATCGCACGGTACATGTCCGTTCGTATTCCAAAGCTTACGGGCCGGATTTACGGCTGGCGGTGATTTCCGGTTCGACGGATTTGATCAAACAAATCAAATCATTCCGGAACTTCGGAGCGGGATGGTCGAGCCGAATTTTGCAGGAAGCTCTGGCGTGGCTGATCAAGGATTCTAAAACGCAGGAAAGCATTGCCCGTGCGAAAGCGGTTTACGCTCAGCGCCGCAAAGCGATGTCTGACGCGCTGCGCATTCGCGGAGTAAATATCCCGGAACGCGACGGGCTGGCAATGTGGATCCCCGTTCCGTCGGAACAGTTTGCGCTGGTCACGCTGGCGGCACGCGGCATTGCTGTTCTGCCCGGCGAGCGCAGCCGCATTGGGCCGGGGCAGTTTATCCGTATCAGCACCAGCCAGATTAAACCTGAGAAAGTGGACCTGATTGCCGACGCCATCGTTCTGGCGCTGGGCGCATGATGGTCAGCGGGGCGTCAGCTTTTTCATCAGATACTTAGGCGATTCCTCATATTCCGCGCGGGCGTAAAACACGTGCGCGCGGACACGGCGCGTATGGCTGTGAACTTCCATCCGGTCACAGCCACGGTCGCCGGCCAGCCTTTCAGCCTCATCGAGCAATTGTTGCCCGATACCTTCGCCACGCGATTCACTGCTCACGCACAAATAACTGATCCGGCAGAATTCACCGGCGAGGGCGATTTGCGGGATAAAATGTAGCGAAATAAAACCGACGGCGCGCCCTTCGCTCTCGGCTACCAGCAAACGGCTGTCCGGATTGGCGGCCATTACGACAATCCGCTCAGCGATCGCTTCCGGCGTATTGGGATAATCCAAATCGCCGAGTAATCCCGCCAGAACCTGTGCGTCGTTTACATCACCTTCTCTGATTAACATGACTATTTCCTTGTTAAAATCTGTTTCTCATTCGCGGCTACACAATCGCTATCACACACGGTAAACTTACTGTCTGCAATATGGAGATGACATTCCTCCCAAACCGCCTTTACCGGCTGATGATGTCTACGCAATCTCGTGAGAGGTTCGTAGCGTCGTGCCCGGGCCTTTCTGAATTTCACTTTTTTTTAAGGTTTTTTTTTATGTTCAGTACCTTTCTTGCTGTGTTGATTGGTGGTGCGGTTGGCAGTGTCGCTCGCTGGTATCTCGGGCTCAAAATGAATGTGATCACGCCTGTGGTGCCTCTCGGTACGCTGGCCGTCAATCTCATCGGCGCATTTATTATTGGCCTGGCCATCGCGATTTTTGGCCGCATGAACAGCGTCGATCCGGTGGTTAAAGCGCTCATTACGACCGGTTTCTGCGGCGGGCTGACCACCTTTTCCACGTTTTCCCTGGAAGTTGTTACGCTGTTGCAAATGGGCCGTTTTGGCGATGCCCTGCTCAATATCGCGCTTAATCTTTTCGGCTCGATTGCCCTGACGTTGCTCGGCTTCATGCTGGTCAGCTGGTACACGGCGCACTGATCCTACCTTCCGGCGATGCCTTTTTTATGACAACGGGCATCGCTGTAACAAATTTGTGACACAGCTTCACCTCTTCTCTGCGTTTCTTAATGTTTCCTTCATGTTATCTGCAGATAATGGCAAAACCCGCTCAGGTTTATAAATTGAGGTATGCCATGTTTTCTGTTCCAAAAACGTCTTCTGAATTTCTGGTTGTTGCCCTCTGCATTCTTACTGTAGTGGCTTTTTTACAGGCATATTTTAGTTAGACAGATGCGCCCTGCGCGCCCGTAGTGCACCCTTTTCCGCCGACGGCGCATTCCTGATGGATGCGCCGTCGGCCTTTCTGAATCCGTGAAAACACACTGAAACGAAGCGTCACTTTTCATTCCCTTCATAATACAAATATTTACCTGTTCCTCCTTATTGCCTATAATTGAGAATGATCGTTCACACTCATTTTCAACAGAGGTGCCAGGTATCCATGCTTCACCCACAACTTTGCAGTAAAGACGCGCGCATCAGTGCGCGACGCGACCAGATCATTGCCGCCGCCCGGCTGTGTTTTCGCAAACACGGTTTTCATGGTGCAGGCATGGCCGAAATCGCCAAAACGTCGCAGCTCAGTGTGGGGCAGATCTACCGGTATTTCGCCAATAAAGACGCCATCATCGAAGAAATTGTTCGTCGCATCGTGATGAAGAAAATCCGCCTGATGACCGGCAACGCGCATAACTTGCAGCAGGTTGCTCATAACCTGGCACACCGCCGGATTGGCAATTTAAGCGCGCCTTATAAAGAGGATCAGTGTATCGAACAAAAAGAACAGGCAGAGATTGACCACGCGCTGATGCTTGAGGTTGCCGCAGAAGCGACCCGCAATCCTATCGTGGAAAAAATCTGGCGCGATTCAGAAAAACAACTGTTCAGCGAAGCAAAATCCCTTCTCAGTGCAACTTTCCCGCAATTTTCAGAGGCTGAAATGACGGCAAAAGTCGAATCTCTGGCGGTGATCTGTGAAGGCACCGCATTCCGACGTATGACTACCGTTCACGCCGACGCAGAGCATCTGGAAGCTTTATACAATCGCTACTTCCAGGATCTCTTTGACACGGATTTAACCACCAGCAAACTGGAATAAACTTTTACCATGAGCGCTCATCTGCAAGAAAAACGCCTCGGTTACGCCCTGGTTCTCGGCTCGCTTGCCGCCCTCGGCCCGCTATGTACAGATTTATATTTGCCTGCATTGCCTGAAATGGCCGGCGATCTCAACACTTCCACCGCCAGCGCTCAGCTGAGCCTGACCGCGGGTTTACTCGGCCTCGGTTTCGGCCAGCTATTATTTGGCCCGCTCAGCGATCGTTATGGCCGTATGCGCCCTTTGCTGTGGTCGCTGGCGTTACTGCTCGCGGCATCGGTCTGGTGCGCCGTCGCGCAGGACATCAATCAGCTGATTGTCGCCCGGCTGTTACAGGGCATTGCGGGCGCAGGCGGCGCTGTGCTTTCACGCGCCGTCGCCAGAGATTTGTATAACGGCCATGAACTCACACGGTTCTTCGCGCTGCTGATGCTGGTAAACGGACTGGCGCCGATTATCGCGCCGGTGCTGGGTGGCGCCATGCTCAGCTGGATGAACTGGCGGGGAATTTTCGCTGTGCTGGCCTTTATTGCCATCCTGCTGTTCAGCTTCTCATCCCTGAAACTGCATGAAACCTTGCAGCCGGAACGCCGTGCGCAAGGCGGTATTTTCAGCATGCTCGGTTCCGTTTTCAGCCTGCTGGGACACCGTCCGTTTATGGGGTTGTGCCTGACGCAAGGTTTTATCATGGCGGGGATGTTCGCCTACATCGGCGCTTCGCCTTTCGTACTGCAACAGATTTACCATCTTAGCCCGCAGATGTTCAGCCTGTGTTTTGCCATTAACGGTATCGGGCTGGTGATTTCTGCGCAGGTTTCCACGCGCCTCAGCCGCCGTTTCGGTGAAATGGCGCTCGTTAAAGCCGGGTTAGTGATAGCGGCCGTGGCATCTGTTGCGCTGGTGATGGCTGCCAGCCTGAATGCGCCGCTGGTGACGCTGCTGATTCCGCTGTTCTTCTCGGTGATGGTGATAGGGATTATCGGGCCGAACGCCGGGTCGCTGGCGATGCAAAGTCAGGGGAAAAATGCGGGGAGCGCGTCGGCGCTGCTTGGCGTGTGTATGTTTGCGCTGGGTGCGATTGCCGTACCGGTCACCGGTTTTGGCAGCATGCCTGCGTTGTCCATGGGCCTGACGATTTTAGGCTGTTACGCGATCGCTATTTTGATGTTCGTGACGCTGGTGCGCAAAACCGCGTAAGGGTTTACCGTTATACGCACTAATGTCCAGGCAAAAAAAAACCCGCTTCGGCGGTTTTTTTAAGAAATCGGCTAAAGTCAGATAGCGATAACGTTAGCAGCCGACGGGCCTTTGGCACCATTGGTGATTTCGAACTCTACGCGTTGGCCTTCAGCAAGGGTCTTGAAACCATTGCTGGAAATAGCAGAGAAATGAACGAAAACATCTTTGCTGCCATCTTCAGGGGTAATGAAACCAAAACCTTTAGATTCATTGAACCACTTAACGCTACCTTTAATCTTAGACATCAAACTTACCTTTACGTGAATGTTGGACACAAAACGTGTGTCAAATACAGTACAGCAACAGATTTAACTTTTGTCCAGAATTCTGATGGCAATAAGCGATAAAGCTCTCACTCTTCACTTTCTGCCGCCGTTTTCTGCTGTCAGAACGGCCTTTAATAGCCTTCTGACATCAAGCGGTTAGAAAAACGAATCATCGTCGTTGCTATAATCGTCGGAATCAAAGTCGTCAGAACCAAACCCTAAATCCGAATTATCGTTACGCAACGAGGCATCTTCCCAGGACGGTATATTGCTGTCGAAACCCTGTGAGTTGTCGAGGAAACTGCTGTCGGCAGGATTCAGATCCTGCACGGGCGGCTCTTCAATGATATTGACGATTTCCTGCGGCTGACTGTGATGGAACATTCCGGTCAGCATATCTGCCAGCACAACCCCACCCGCAACACCGGCGGCAGTCCGCAATGCGCTGCCCAGAAAGCCCGGTGCCTGTGGCGCGGCCTGAGCCGGAGCCTGCTGTTGTGGCGCGTATTGTTGCTGCTGAGGCTGTGCGCCCCAGGCTTGCGTACCCGGGATTGGCTGGCTGCCTTGTGAAGACTGACGCGCGGGTTCAGGCTGTGCCGAACCACCGCCAAACAGCCCGGCGAGGAAACCGGTACTTTGCGGTTTCGCGTTCTGTGCCTGCTGTTGCAACTGTTCGTTTTGCTGTTGCAGTTCCTTCACCTGAGCATTCAGCTTGGTCAGCGCCGCTTCCTGAATAATCATCGCCTGCGCCATGTAATAAGGGGCTGACGGTTGCTGGCGGATATGGGCCTGAATCACACGTTCAGCTTCCGCATCGCGCGGTGCCGTATTGGACTCAGCCTGTTGTAAACGACTAAAAAGCCCGTCAATTAAACGCTGTTCTTCAGATTGCATAAATTCACCTTGTTGATGTGTCGTACTACGCCAGTCGGCGTTATGCAGATACAGTAATACAGTTATATTTTTGTATGAATTAACGGAGTGTCAACAAATGTGACGGAGGTAAAGTTTGTGCAGAAGCGCCGTGACGGGGTTGAAAACCCGCCTGCGAGACCACAGGCGGGGAGGCTCAAAGACTTATTTCTTCGGTGACCAGCCCAGAATGAAATCCTGATCCGGCAGATTGGTGTAGTTACGCACCAGGTCGTGGTAGGTTTTTGCCGGATCCAGATTTTTAAACTGTTCCGGATAAATGAATTTCGCCAGATATTCCATCCCGACGATATTGTACGGGTGGTTGTAGAACTGGTGGTAAACGCCGTAAACGTGCTGGCTGCTGACCGCCGGGATCTGCGCCACACCGGTGCGGGAAAGCAGAACTTTCGCTTCCTTGTCGATGCTGGCCTCATTCGCGCCATAACCGAACGGCAGAATGTGGGTCACGGAACCGTTTTTACTCGGGCGCGCGGAACCGGTCATGATGTAAACATCCGGCTTCATGCTGATCACCTGCTCCAGAGAAACCGTGCCTGATGCGCCCGGCAGCAATTTGGTGCCGATATTATTGGCGTCTACCGCCTGAATCAGTTTGCCCCAGCCCGCGTCGCCGTGAGTAAAGCAGCAGGAATCATCGCGACCGGCAATCGGCTCGATGAACACGTTTGGTCTGTTTTTAATAGCAGCAACGGCTTTCTGAATGCTCTGGAAGTGCTCGTTATAGAACGCGGTGTACGCGCGGGCATTGTCTTCCTTATTCACAATTTTACCCAGCAGCTCAATGCTCGGTGCCGTGTCTTTCGCCGGATCCGCTTCGTAGTCAACGAAAACAACCGGGATGTGCAGCGCGGCAAGTTTATCCAGAACACCCGCCTGTGCCAGAGAATTCTTCGCACGTACCTGCGCAATCATCAGGTCAGGTTTTTTGGAAATCACGGTTTCCAGATCAACCTGCCCTTTGTCCGTGAATCCCATATCCAGGATTTTGGACGACTCAGGCCATTTACTTTTCAGCATGTCCCAGGTGCCGCTGTCGGTGGTCTTCAGCAGATTGTTCCACGCCACGACGCGCTTAAACGGATCGGCTTTATCCAGCACGGCAAGCGCAAGAATATCGCGGCCATCCTGCAAGATGATGCGCTGCGGGGCTTTGTCGAGCGTCACTTTCTGCCCGCTAAGATCGGTAACAGTTAGCGGATAGGTGGTAGCAAAAGCGGAAAATGAAGCGGCCATCAGACCTGCGACAGACAGCACGCGAGCGGTATTCTTTAACATGCAAATCCCCGAAAATGAGAATGAATAAGAAATGATTTTGATAATTGTTATCAAATGAAGCGAAAATAATAAACAAGGAATGAAGGGCGAGGCAACGCTTTTGGAAGGGAAAAAGCCTGATAAAACATGTCGAAATATGACTGAGTGGGAAATTTTCCCCGCCCAGTCATGTAACGCCGTGCGCGGAAGTTACGGTTTACGCCCGATGAAATGCAGCAGGAACTCGCTCACCAGAGCACGTTTAAATGCCGACTGCGTTTTGTCCGCCGCCGCGCTGTGCCCGCCCTCGGTGTTCTCGTAGAAATACACGTCAGGAATACCCAGTGCCTGCATCTTCGCGGCCATTTTTCGTGCATGATCCGGCCCGACGCGGTCATCGCTGGTCGCGGTCGAGAACAATACCGGCGGATATTTTTTCTGCGGGTCGATATTGTGATATGGCGAGAATTCGCGGATAAACGCCCACTCTTCCGGCTTTTGCGGGTCGCCGTATTCGGCAATCCACGACGCCCCCGCGGAAATCTGCGTGTAGCGCTGCATATCCAGCAGAGGCACTTCGCAGACTATCGCGCCGAACAGTTCCGGATAGCGTGTCAGCATATTGCCCACCAGCAGGCCTCCGTTACTGCCGCCCTGCGCCGCCAGATGCGCCGGTGACGTGATTTTGCTGGCAATCAGCGCCTTCGCCACTGAAGCAAAATCTTCATACGCACGCAGGCGCTTTTCTTTCAGCGCGGCTTTATGCCACTCAGGCCCGTACTCGCCACCGCCACGGATATTCGCGACCACGAAAACACCGCCGCGATCAAGCCACGACACGCCGCTCACGCCCAGATAATACGGCTCCAGCGACACTTCAAAACCGCCATAACCGTATAACAGCGTCGGATTTTTGCCATCATAAACCACATTTTTGCGGCTGATCACGAAATAAGGCACGCGCGTCCCGTCGTCAGATTGCGCAAAGTGCTGGCTGACCTGATAGCGGGAGGCGTCAAAATGCGACGGATCCTGTTTCAGCAATTCGGCTTCGGCGTTAGCGCCGTTGTCCAGATTGCCCAGCGAGAGGCTGGCGGGTTGCAGGAAACCGCTGACGCTCATGAAGTATTCGTTGGTTTTATCATCCACGCCCCAGGCGCTGATTTTACTCAGCTCCGGCACATGCCCGAACGGTTCACGCTGCCATTCGCCATTCTTTGGTGTCAGCACTTCAAGGCGATTTACCACATCACGGGTCAGGCTGAGAATGATGTGATCACGGGTATGTGAGTAACCGTTGAGCTGATCGCGGGTTTGCGTCACGCCGCTGAGCGCGGAACCGGTATCAGGAACAAACAGCGGTTTCAGCGTGCGCTCACCTGCCATAAAGGCGTCAAAATTCATCGTCAGCAATGAACCTGACGGCCAGCGCTGGCCATTCACCTGCCATTCGCTGGACGGTTCGATAAGGATCCATTCCTGCCAGGTGGTGAATTTGGCATCGTCCGGAATGTCGATTTTGACCAGCGAGCGGGTCTCGTCCACCAGAAAAACTTCGCGATGATAGAAGTCGATAACCCGCACCACGTAATTGCGTTTAATGTCCCCGTCAGATCCCTGATAACCCGCAGCCATCATGTCTTTTTGCCCGGCGCTGTAAACCGTCACCGCTTCGCTGAGCGGCGTTCCGCGTTGCCAGATTTTCACGATACGCGGATAGCCGGAATCGGTCATCGAACCTTCGCCAAAATCGGTGGCGACAAACATATGGTCGACATCAATCCAGCTGATGCGGCTTTTGGCTACCGGCAGATAAAAACCGCCGGTGACAAATTCTTTGGTTTTCAAATCAAATTCGCGGACTTCGCAGGCATCACCGCCGTCCGGAGAAAGCACAACGAAAGCGCGCTCAAAGCCCGGTTTCAGGTTCAAGAAGCCCGAGAAAACCCATTCAATATTTTCGGCTTTACCCAGCGCATCGACGTCGAGCACCGTTTCCCAGCGCGGTTCGGCTTTGCGGAATTCATCGAGCGTGGTTTTGCGCAGTAATCCTTTTGGATTTTTCGCATCCTGCCAGAAGTTGTACCAGTCGTTATCGCATTTCCAGACACCCGGAATTTGCTCGGGGGAATTCAGCCCCTGAAGCACTTTTTCGCGGATCGGGTCAAAATCTTTTCCGTGCGTGAAAGCAGAAAGTGTGACCGAATTTTGCTCATGTGCCCAGGCCAGCGCTTTTTCATTGCGCAATCCTTCCAGCCAGATAAATTCGTCCTGCCCGATTTCTGACACTGTTTTGCGTAAATCTGATTCGCGTGAATCTGTGGTCATATTGTTGCGTCCTTCCCGTCCTGAGAAATAAATTAAAAGTCAGACTTGGGGTTTAGATAACTGTTTTGCTCACGTCATTTCAAGCGTTTTTCAAACACAGATGATTCACCATCTTTCCGAAAAATCCGAATATGCGATCCCGAAGGGTTCTCTTGCCTTCTTTTTGTGAGTCAGTTCAAGCATTCAAATTATCTGAACGCCTATAAAGAAATCATTACCTTGTGATGACAAAAAATGACGTGGATCTGAGGTAGAAAAGGGGACACAGAAATCAGGCAGCAACAGGAAAGGAGCGAGAATATGGAATGGAAAATCATAGATATCCTGAGTATCCCACAGACCGGACTGAAATATATCTGCATTCAGGCATTCAAAAACCTGAAGCTTATCCTGTCTGTCGATAACGACTTTACACTGCAAACCGGCGACACTTTAGAGATTACGCCGGAGGGTTATTCCCTGAACCGCCACCAGGCGCAAAGCCTGAAAATTCATCGCATGATGCCGTATTGTCAGCAACGCTGGCAGTCACTGGGTATCCAGTAAGCGCATCTTCAATTTCATGAATGAATCCAAAAAAGCCGGTTTTTACACCGGCTTTTTGTTGGCTTCTCTTCTCGAATCTGAAAAACCGTCGTGGCTACCCAGTTCCTGTTCAGGCACATCCAGCCAGCGGTCTTTACGCGTTGCTTCATATTCCTGATTGAGCGGATAATGAATGCGGTTTTCCGGCTTATTCGCTTCGCCAACGACCAGCAAACGTACTTCTTCTTCACTGTTATTGATGAACGTATGGCAGATGCCGGTGCCGTGGGGAAACGCCACCGCGTCGCCAGGTTTAAGCCGGTGCAGGTGGCCATTTATCCACGCGTCAGGCTGGCCTTCCAGCACATAAACAAACTCATCTTCAGAACTTTCAGCATGCGCGTAACAGGTACGTCGCCCCGGCAGCAGACGTTCGTGATGAATGCCGATACGCGTCAGCCCCAGCGCTTTGCCGAGCGGTGCACCAATCGACATCAGTTCATCATCACCCGGATAACTGCTGTCGTCCGGGCCTTCGAGCTCACGCCAGTTGGCGATAAAGTCGGGTCTTTCCTTGCTCATCGTTGACTCCGTTTCCCGCCGGTCGCTGCATCCGTTTTACACAGCCGGCCTCAGTACAGCGACGGGGATTTTTGTTGAATTGAGTAAGTGTTTTGATTTGAATACGTGCTTTGCGTCGCCGGTTTCGGCAGACATGCAAATCTTATGTGTACCCGGTCGCCGTCATTGCTTTCACCCAGCGTCTGGAATTTCCCTGTACAAAAATCGAAGATCTTTTTATAGGTATCCGCGCGGCGCTGACGTTCCAGAATGGAAAACACGGAAGACTCATAGCTTGCCTGCCTCTGTACAAAAGACGCATCAAAGTTTGCAGGCCGGTAGACTTCCGCGCCAACGGGTTCATCAATCGATGAGCATCCTGCCAATAAAGTTGCTGCTGCCACCGCTGCTACCATCATTATTTTGATATTTTTCATTATTTATCCCGAGACATCTTCCATTCTATTCAGTGTAGATGAACAACGGCCTAAGCCCTGCCCGCGCTGCCAATACTGTTTTTTCCATTCTTTTTCACGCTTATCAATGCCCGTTCGGCGGCGGCCAGCCACTGATTGTAATTCTCATGATTTCTGGATGTCGCCACGCCAATGCTCATCGAGCACTGAAAACCAGAATCCTGCGACAGACGAATTTCCGAGGTTTTCAGCAACAACCGGTATCCGACCGCATACGCTTCTTCTTCGGAAATGCCCGGCAGTATCACCACAAATTCGTCACCGCCCAGTATGGCTGGAAAATCGTGCTCAGCCGTTTCCTTACGCAAAATAGTTGATACCGATCGTAAAACATAATCGCCCGCTTCGCGTCCGAACAGGTCATTCACCATTTTCAAATCATCGACGCCCAGCACCATCAGGCAGGCCAGATCCTGCTTTGAACGTTCAAATTCCAGCATCAGGCGGCGATCGAGCAAACGCCGGTTAGGCAGGCCAAGAAAGGGATCCATCAGCGCCGATTTTTCCAGTTCGTGCTGCTTATCGCGCAGTTTGCGGGAAATCGAATAATTGGCGGCGCTGAACGCAATAATGTAAATCGTGGAAAGCGGCAGCGTCAGCCATAACGTCCGGTCGCTCACTTCGGTATAGAGGCTCATCCCGGAAAGCGGCCAGCACAGAATAAATCCGGCGCAGTAAAACAGCGCAGCACGGCGCAGTAATTGCCAGCCACCGGCAGAAAACCGGTCGGCAACCAGAATAGACGTAATGATCGCAGATGGCAGCGGACACACGCCCATCAGCGCGACCCATGCGCCACCGGCAATGGCGTCGAACGCCAGGTTTCTGAATTCAGCCTGATTAGGATGCCTGGAACGGCGGGAAATCAGCATTGCAACGTGCGGCCAGACAAACGCGTTCAGCACCAGAAAACCCATCGGGATCCAGGAAGCTTCGCGTTCTAAAAGCACCGAGGCAATGGGGAAAAAACAGAGAAAAGTGCCAAGTATGCGCATTAAATACATTCGTCGTAAGAAACGATCAGAACGCTCACGAACGAGACTTTCATCTGTAGAAAAATATGCCATACCCGAGAAGACTCAATGATTGATTTTTATTTATAGTAGTCGAGTTGGATATCACAGAGCTACTGAAAGCACCGGTTTTAATGGGCCGAACATCGGGGTTTTTTAGGCTTAAATAAAACGGGTCAACGAATAAGCAGGTAATTTAGGATAAAAAGTCGAAAAGCTAAATCAGACGTGCAGAATTTATCGTGAGGGAGATTACGGGCAGCTTATTTGCCGCCCGCCCGGAATTGCCTGCGAAGTTAAAATTCGAACGTCGAGGAAAGAAGTAACGTTCTTGGCATCCCGACCGCCAGCTGGCCGCTGCCTGCCGCGCTCCAGTAACGTTTGTCGGTGACATTATTCACGGTTGCCTGGAATGTGGCCCTGGTTCCCGCCAGTTTAGTGGTATAACTCGCGCCCAGATTGTACGTCGTATAGCCCGCCACAAACGCCTGATTCTGGGCATTCACCGGCCGTGAGCCGACATAATACGCGCCACCATTAACCGCCAGACCGTCAATGAAATCCAGCTTGTGGTTGATAAAGATGTTCGCCACTTTTTTCGGCGTATTTTCCGGCGTTTTCCCCAGCAGCTTTTCATTGGTGGTTGAGGTGACTTCCGCACTCAGCAACATGACAGAACCCATCACCGACGTATTTTCCGTGACGTCGCCCTGAAGCGAGAATTCCCCGCCGCGAAATCGTGCTTCGCCGTTAAGGGAATAAATCAGATCATCGCCGGTACTGGCAGACGGTTGTTTCAGCTCGAAATAAGCCGCCGACGCATAAAGTTCACCGTAAACCCGTGTGCGGATCCCCAATTCTTTCTGTTTGCTGACCGCCGCTTTCAGGGATTCCCCGGCGTTAGCGGCGGTTGATGGTGCCGTTCCCGCCGACTCCAGACCTTCCACATAACTGGCGTACAGGCTGATATCCGGCGTGACTTTATAAAGCACGCTGACGGCTGGCGTAACCGCGTGAACATCTTCGGAAGCCGCATCAAGCTGCTGGCTGGTATAGCGCCCGTAACGCACAGCGCCGGTCACCTGCCACTGATCGTTGAGCGTGATCCAATCTTGCAGGAACAGGCCGCCGTCGCGGATAGTCTGTTCTTTAAAGCTGCGGTCAGTCAGCGTTTTTTTACTGTTTTTAGCCGCACGCGTCAGCGATGTAATGGTCACCGGGTCATACATATTCTGCGCAGCAGAATACATGTAGGTTTCAAAACTCGGCTGGTAAAGACGGTTCTGACTGCCGCCAAATAACAATTCATGCTCAACGGAACCGGTATCAAACGTGCCTTTAATTTCCGCCCGGACGTTCTGGTTCAGATAATCCTGGCCAGGCTGATCGGCACCATAAACCGTTCCCTCGCCGGTCTGCGCATTGTAATTATCAAAGACCCACAACCAGCGGTCACGCTTGGTACGCGATTGCCCCGCGCTGACTTTACCCGTCCAGTTATCGGTCAGGGCATATTCAGCCTGAAGTAAGTGCGTTTCTGCCGAGGAATGCGTGTCTTTCCCTTTCATCGATAACAGCTTTTTCGGATCAGGTATTGAAGGAATGGTCATGACGCCATTAACGGCGGTCGGCGTGGCGATTGCCGCCTGCTCAGTAATACGTGCGCGGATTGACTCATAGTCATATTTGAGCAAAAGCCGATCCGTCGCCTGCCAGTCCAATGCTGCGCTGAACATCCGGCGGTTACCATTATCGCCGTCTATCGGCGTATGGATATTATTGGTGACGGCATTGATGCGGACGCCAAAATTTTTCTCTTCACCAAAGCGGTCAGCCAGATCGACGTGCGCGAGGGACGAGCCATTATCATCGGTCGAAAACGTCACCGTTCTGACAGGCTGCTGCCCCGCCCGTTTGGTCACCATATTCACCACGCCACCGGGCGCGACAAAGCCATAATAAAGTGCCGATGCGCCTTTCAGCACTTCCATCCGCTCCTTATCTTCCATCGGAATCGGCAGGTTATTATCAAAAGGCAGAACGCCGTTAAACATATAACTTGAGCGGTTATCCAGATTAATACCGCGAACGGAAAGCTGGTCGTAAGCAATTCCGCTTTGTTGCTGGCGAACAATACCCGCCACATTTCGCAAAGCGTCAAATAAGCCCGTGCCCTGCTGCGCCTGAATAATATCTTTGGAAACGACGCTGACTGAGGCGGGAACATCCATCATATCGCGTCCCTGATAAGCCCCCACGTCGGCATAGCCGGGAATATATCCCGAAGGTTCGCTGTAAGAGCTTCCGTTAACTTCAATGGTGTCATCTTTTTGCAGATTTGTATTATCACTACTTTGATCAGGGTATTTAACGCTATTTTCGCCGGAACGCGTTTCAGCCAGACTTTCCCTGACAGGCAATAAAACAGGAAAGCTGGCAATTAACAGCGACAGCGCGTTTTTTTTCATTTTGTTGAAGTTCATACAATCCCCAAAAACATCCGTAAAAGTATTTAAATCAAAATTAATTTCAGGCCGGCTTTTATTATTTTTTTCAGCATATCCGTGCCGACTTTCTCAGGAAGAAAACCTGATTACTGACTCGCTTATTGCGCGAAACACCGGGCGCCGCTGGCCAGTTCCTGCTCAATCTTACAGGAATCAAAGGGCTCACTAAATTAGAATGATTATCATTCCATCACATAGGGCTGTAGTAGTAAACGTCAGGCAATGAAGTGTAAAAAAGAGAAGCCCGGCGGAGTAAAAACCGGGATTTCATTTTTTATATCCCTCTGAAATTGAATATATTATTTTCGTAATCTGTTCTGCAAAACTCACCCGGAATAGCCCTGATATCCCGACACACCTTCGTAGCGTTGACTACTACAGTTACGTACTTCATCATGATTCTTAAAGGATAATGATAATTCTTCTCATGCATCACTGAGATGAGTTATGCATGATCGCGCAAGTTTTAAAGACTCAGCCAGAAGGAATAACAGATTGAACCCGGACAGCCCCCTGCCCGCTCCAGCGCAGTACCCCTCTGAAAAGAAAAGCGTTATCAGGATTACCGTAAAGCCAGAACTTGTGCCGTTGGTTGAAAAAATCATTGCGGCATTCCGTCGCGTTCACCCTGATATTCCGGTCGCCGCCACTTTTTGCCATGACGATGCCGCGTTTGCCTTTCTGATTAACCGTCGTTCCACGATGGCGCTGATTGAAAGAGAAATTACGCCCACGGAATCCGTGCCGTATAAAAAGCAGCGCGGCTCGGCACCGTTTTCTGTGAAGCTGGCGGTCAGTCCGGCAACGCCAGCCGTGTACGTGCATCACAGTAATCCGCTGACTGAAATTTCGGTGACGCAACTTTCACAGATTTTCACGCGCGGAAATGCACAGGGTGATTTTTCGAACTGGGGACAACTCCTTTCGTCTTCTCACGATGCCAGTATTCTGCCGCTGAGCCTGCCGGAAGACAGCGCCCTTCAGGTGTTTTTACAAAAGCATTTATTTGCCGGACGTGAGCTGACTGCGCGGACTGAATATGTGCCGGATTCGGCCACGCTTCTGGCGCGGCTTGAGAATATGCCAGACGGCATTGGCATTGCTGACTCCGCCGGAGAACATCCGCTATTACGTAAAATGACGCTGACGGGCCAGGCGCGCGACCCGCTTACCCGTTTTCTGTCTCTTTATCTGCCCGCCAGTGAAGGCCACGACGCACATAGACTGGCCGGTTTCCTGCTCTCCGATGACGGTCAGACAATAATCGCAGAAACAACCTGTCTGCCTCTGGAACCTGCTGAGCTCGCTCAGCAGCGTGCAATATTCGCGGTGCATTCATGAATTCAAACACAGTAAATCTCCCGCTGCCGATTGTCGGAAATGACGGCATGGCCTCTCTGATCCTTCCGTGGTGCGCACTTTTCCGCGAAGCGAATCCGGAAATTTCTTTCGACTGCACGCTGGAAGGCTCGTCAACAGCGATTATGGCACTGGCGGCTGATGCCAGCTGGCTGGCACCGATGTCGCGCGCGCCGTGGCCTCATGAACTGGCGGCTTTTGAGCGCGTAAAAGGTTACCGGCCGACGGAAATCCATGTCGGATATACCGGCCACGGACCGCGACCGGAAGCCAAAAGTCCGCCTGCGATTTATGTTCACCGTGATAACCCTTTGGCGGGACTGACGATGGCGCAGCTGGCCTCGGTTTTCTCTTCAGGGCAAAGCTGCGGAGATATCACTAACTGGCAGCAACTGGGGCTCGAAGGCAAATGGCATAAACGGCGCATTCATCTTTATGGCCTGCGAGATAACGGGAAATACGCCACCGCATTCCGGCATGCGCATCTGGCCGGGCGCCATTATCCTGCCCATTATGAAGGCCTCGCCGATCGCCGCGCCGTGATTGAAGCCGTGGCTCAAGACCCGTTCGGGGCGGGCTGTCTGGGCTGGTGTAACGCGGCACTGTTCTCTGACGACGTGCGTATTTTGCCGCTGGCCTCAGAAGCAAACACCGCATTTTATTCGCCGGATTTAGTCAATGTGGCGCAGGGGAACTATCCGCTTTCAAGCTATGTTTCGCTCTGCTTTGACCTGCCGCCGGGAGCCACGCTGGATCCGCTGGTTAAAGCCTGGCTGGAAATGACGCTGTCTGATGAAGGGCAAACTATTGTGGCTGATCAGACCCACAGCCCGGAAGGATACGTGCCGCTGGAACCGTCGATGCTGGCTTATCAGCGGCAAAGACTGGCAAACCTGTAAGTCGCTCCCGAAGTACACTGTAAAAAAATGGCAGCAATGTGAATGAACAGGCGTAACTGTGAAAAACCCGAAAACTAAACCCAACCGCTCCGGCCCGGATCTCTACGGCGAACGTTTCCGCCTGCGTAAAAACCAGTTATCGCCACGCTTGTTTGCTGTCGCGCAGTATATTCATACTCACCGTGGCGCAGTGCTGGATAAAACCGCCATGGAAATCGCAGCGGATACCCAAAGCTCAGATGCTACGGTCGTGCGTGCCATTCAGGCGCTGGGATTTTCCGGCCTGCGCGACCTTAAAAATGTGCTGGCCAGTTATCTCGGGGAGACGCTGACGTCGTCGGCAAAAATGGCAACTACGGTGAATTCCCTGACTCCGGATACCAATTCCAGCATTGATTTCGTGCTCGACGGCTATCTTTATACCTGCCAGATGCTGTCGGAGGAGAAGAACCGGCTGGCACTTTCGCGTGCCAACGCGTTGTTGAAAACCGCCGACCGGATAGCCATTTTTGGCATCGGAGCTTCCTCTCTGCTGGCGGAATATACCGCCCGTCTGTTCAACCGTAACGGGACGCCCGCGTATGTGCTTAACCGTACCGGCGCGTCGCTGAGTGAGCAACTGATCGGCATGCGTCCTGGCGATGTGCTGATTATGATGGCGCAACGAAGCGCCCATCGGGAAGGTGTCACAACGCTGGCAGAAGCCAAACGCCTGGGGATTTCAACTATTTTACTGACCGGCTCGGCCGAATCCGTTTTTATCAAAGAAGCGGACTGCGTGGTGTTTATTCCTCGCAGCGCTGATGCGGAAAAAATCCCCGTCCACGGCACGCCTGTCATTTGCCTCGAAATTCTGGTGCTGGCGCTGGCCGCCTCTTCACCAAAAGTCCCGCTTCAGACCATGAACCGGCTTTATGAGCTGAGTAATTCCATGACCAAGCCCCGCAAAAATCCGCGCGGATGATAAGACGCAGAAACCCCGTCCGGCACAACCGGACAGGATCGCGCTCATTTCTGATCCCCAAAATCACATCTGGTATTGAGCGTCGGTCACTTTTTCCAGCCACTCCACCGGGCTGCCGTTAAGAGATTCGGCAATCGCAATGTGAGTCATGGCATTTTCCGGCGTAGCGCCGTGCCAGTGTTTAACCCCTTCAGGGATCCACACGATATCGCCGACATTCATTTCACGAATTTCACCGCCCTCTTCCTGCAACCAGCCACGGCCGTGAGTGATGATCAGCGTCTGGCCCAGCGGATGCGTGTGCCATGCGGTGCGCGCGCCCGGTTCAAACGTCACGGTTGCACCCCCGACGCGCGCAGATTCAGTACCGCTGAACGGCGTATCGATGCGCACCTTGCCGGTAAAATAGCTTTCCGGGCCATTCTGTGAAGGAACAGAACCGCTTTTGGTAATTCTCATTTTGTCAGACATTTTATTCTCCGTTTTCTCGTTCTGATAAAAGGTACAGACATTCCGTTTAAACGACTAGATGACAAAATATGAAAGGAGCTATGAGCGGGATTCATAAATAAAACACAAAGCACGGCAGCTTCAATATTAGAAAAATTGATAATTTATTGATTTTTATTAGAATTTCATTCATCCTTTGCGAACTTTAAGAAATATTGTATTTTTCGCATTTGCGGCCCGCCTGGAGCGGGCTTTTTTATGTTTTTAACACTGAAATTTGACTTAGGAATTTATTTAACACAATTAATCTACCCGACGAACCGCCCGGCACGGATTACCACAGGCAACAACGCCCTTTGGAATAGAACGAGTCACTACGCTGCCAGCACCAATTGTACTTCCCGCTCCGATGGTGACGCCTGGGAGAACGATGCACCCTCCGCCAATCCAGACATCATCACCGATTGTGACCGGTTGCGCGCTCCCGATATGTTCCCTGCGTAAATCACAATCCAGCGGATGTTGAGCGGTATAAATTTGCACATCTGGCCCGATAAAAACGTTATTCCCAATACACACCGGCGCGCAATCGAGCAGGACAAAATTGAAATTGATGAAAACGTTGTCCCCAAACGTTGTGTTAATACCGTAATCGATGCGCATGCCTTTTTCAAAATGCACGTTGTGCCCAACCTGACCGAATATTTTTCTGATGAGGCTGTCTTTCTCAGCCACCTGACGCGCACCCAGTGCATTAAACTCGTCCACTTTGTCCCGGGTCTGGTAGCGGATTTCAATAAGTTCTTCATCATTAATCGGATAATCCAGACCGTTAACCATGCTTGTCAGCGCAGACATAATCTTCTCCCTGTTCAAAAAATTTTCAACCGGCTTACTGCCCGATATCCCGCAGTTTTTTCCCTGCCATCAGATTTCTTTCAATCTGTTCAAGCGTTACGTTTTTCGTTTCAGGAATGAGAATAAAAGTAATCACAACAAAAGCGAGATTCAGTGCGGTGTACAGCCAGAATGTTTCTGCGGCGCCAATATTGTCCATCAGCGTCAGGAAAGTCGCACCGATAATCATGTTGGAAATCCAGTTGGTGGTCGTTGAGCAGGTGATCCCAAAGTCGCGGCTTTTGAGGGGCTGAATTTCAGAACACAGGATCCACACCACCGGTGCAGCGCTCATGGCATACCCGGCGATACACATCATCGTCATCCCCACCGACAACCAGGAAAGCCCGGCTCCCGCCGTTCCGTGATTAAACTGCTGAAGGCAATATCCCAACACCAGCGTCCCGAGCGCTATCACGCTGAAACCTATTTTCAGCGCAGGTTTACGCCCCGCTTTATCAACCATGCCGATAGCAATGAAAGTCGCCATCACAAACGTCAGGCCGACAATAATCGTGGCAATCATCTGTTCCTGTGTGCTGGTAAATCCGGCCAGATTAAAAATTTTCGGCGCGTAATACATGATGATATTCATGCCGGTAAATTGCTGCATGGCCTGCAATAACATGCCGAGATACACCGCCCGACGCACATTGCTGTTGGCTTTAAATAAATTCCACCCGCCCTGTTTTAACTTCAAACTTTCACGAATTTCATTCAGTTCCTGACGGGCCTTTTCAGAGGTATCGCGCAGCATCCGCAGCACACGTTCCGCTTCAATATGTTGTCCTTTCGCCGCCAGCCAGCGCGGGCTGTTGGGTAAAAAGCAGACCGCGAGCATCAGAACTAATGCAGGGATCGCCAGAACCCCCAGCATGGCGCGCCAGTCGCCGCTTGCGCTGAACGCCGTATCAGACAAAAAGGCCAGCAAAATACCGAAAGTCACCATCAGCTGATACATCGCGATCATTTTGCCGCGGATAGTTTCTGACGCCATTTCAGAGAGATACAGAGGCGCAGTATAAGAGGCGATGCCAACTGCAAATCCGAGGATCAGACGAGAAACCATCAGAATTTCAACACCTGAAGCAAACGCTGAGCCAAGCGAACCGAGAACAAACAATAATGCTGCGGCCATCAGGCTGTATTTGCGCCCCAGCCGGAAAGAGAGCCAGCCATTGGCAAGCGCCCCGAATGCCGCGCCGAGCATCATAATGCTGACGACCCATTCCTGCTGCCGGCTGGTAAGGACGAAATGGTCAGTAATAAAGGGAAGCGCACCCGAAATCACACCGATATCAAGGCCGAACAACAGCCCGGCCATCGCCGCCGCGAAAGACACAAAGAGGTTCATCACTTTGGTATTTTTCAGTGGATTTTCAGTCAGTTTTGCTACATCAGATGACGACATTTTTTTTCTCCGGATAGAAGGAAACACAGCGACGGACATCAGAAAAAAATAAATCCGGTCTTCACGATAAGCACAACGCACCCCGGCAGTGAGAGCAGGACGGGTACATATATAAACAATCGTGCTGCGCCGGATTTTTTGTGATCAAGATCACCAGTCCGCAGCAATCACATTAAGTAAACGTGTCAGCCGAACCCTCACGATTTGCGAGACACTTTCCAAATCTGAATTAAAAATACTGTAAATACATACAGTCTGTTTCTTTATTTCTCGGTCAGGAATAGAGTCAACCCGGTAAAGGCGGCCCGGAAAGCTGCTTCAATTTTACTGACTCGGGATAAACATCATGATGAATTTCGAAAGCGGCACAGCATTTCAGCAAAACTCAGTCACCGTTTTTCGCTCACTGGTTGCCGGGCTGGATCTGGGGAATTTTAACGAGGGGCAGCTTTACGACCTGAGCGCACTGGCGTCAGAATCCGCCGAAGGTTTGTGCCAAGGTTTACTGTGCCTGAGTGAAGGGCTGGAGAACGGAGAATTGTTGCCGCCCGAAGGCATTTTGCAGGTCAGCGCCTACCTGAAAGCCTCAGCGCATATCTTGCCGGTCCTGTTTGAGTTGTCGGAAAAAGCCAGCGATAAGCTGGGGAAAGTGAAGAAAAAGATAACTTACCCGATGATGTGACCATCACTAGCAGGCGTGCCGGGTTATGGGATTAATTGCTGCATAAAATATTCAAAGAAGGATGAAACCACGGTAGCGGCGGGCCTTATGGGTAAACGGAGTAAATGCATGGGTCTGGATACCGGCGCGTAATCGGGTAATACGCGGTTCAGCCGTCCGGCCTCTATATCATCTTGCAGCGTGACGCAGGAATGCATAACTACGCCCAGACCAGATAACGCGGCCTGACGGATAGCTTCACCGGAATCCACGGTAAGGCGCGGGACGATATCTACATCAATCTGACCGTCCGGCCCCAGGAGTTGCCAGCGATGAGCAGAGCGCCACTGGCTGAAACTGACACAATGGTGGCGGGCTAAATCAGCGGGCGTTGCCGGTGTTCCGTGAGTCTCCAGATACGACGGTGAGGCTGCAAGCACCATCTCATAAGGCGGTAAAGGAACGGCGACATATCCTTCGTCCTGAAGATTACCAATGCGTATCGCTATCTGAAAACGCTCTTCAATCATATCCACACGGCGGTCGCTCAGAACCAGATCGGCGTTGACGGCGGGATAGCGTTGCAGAAATTTCGACAATATTGGCGTGAGGATACGCTGACCAAACGCAACCGGCGCGCTGATACGCAGCATGCCCGTCACCTGTTCGTTAAGATGACGCGCCAGAGAATCGGCATCTTCAATCGTTGCGAGGATCTGCACTCCGTAAAGATAAAAACGGTGCCCTGCTTCCGTCAGCCCCTGACGCCGGGTGGTCCGGTTAATCAACACGCAGCCCGTGCGGGTCTCCAGCATCTGGATGTGCTTACCGACCATAGCAGGCGTGATACCCAGCTTATCGGCGGCGGCCGTAAAACTTCCGGATTCTGTCGCGGTGATGAACGATTCGACACACTTCAGGTAATCCATTGCTCTGCTCCGTGAGGGTAAAATGAAGCATTATAAATTTTTATTATCGAATAAATAAAGCAGACCGCTGTTTATCTCCTGCGACCGCTTCACGATAATCGCCGCAATATTCACAAAGATTAAGTTAAGGAAAGGCAATGAAAGCACTGGTTTTTGAAAATCCGGGTTCGGCCGATGTATTACATTTGCATGAGGCGGCCGATCCTGTTCCGTCTTCAGGAGAATTACTGGTTGCGGTCACCGCAGCCGGGCTAAATTTTGCTGACATTTACCGCCGTCAGGGCCGTTATCCGCTGGCAGGAAGCTCGCCGTATATCGCAGGTTATGAAGGGGCTGGCCGGGTCATTGCTGTTGGTGAAAATGTGACCGACTGGAAAACTGGCGATCGCGTTGGTTTTGCCGATGTCCCGCTGGCGCACGCCAGCCATATCCGGGTGCCGGTCGACCACGCAATCCGCTTACCGGAATGGCTGTCTGAAACTGATGCCGCCGCAGTTTTGCTGCAAGGCCTGACTGCCGATTATCTGCTTCACGATGTGCTGCCTTTACGTGCCGGAATGCACGTCGCAGTACTGGCTGCCGCGGGTGGCGTCGGGCGTTTATTGCTTCAGATGCTAAAACATCAGGACATCCACGCCTTTGCTGTTGCATCGAGCCTGGAAAAGCAGAAATCTTGTCTGGAGCTTGGCGCTGATGCTGCTGCAAATTATGACACCTGGCCTGAGCAGGTACGTTTGTGGCAGAGCGCAGGTTGCGATGGGCTTTGTTGAATAAATCGAACTTTTTGCCGTAATCAGGATCAGATCACCACATTCTCGATCCTGTAGC